>NZ_JAUBVJ010000111.1:7865-22315 GCF_036702785.1 Microcoleus sp. AR_TQ3_B6
TGCCGGATTCAGCGAAAAAGCATTAATTTAATATGTTGTGGAACAGGTCGGAAAGCCTGTTCATGAAAATAGTAAAAAATGTGAGTTATAATCTAAAATGATTGTGGCTGAGCCTTTCAATAAAAAATACCAGCCAACACCAGGAGTTTATTATGCACTTGCTACGAGTTCAAGTTCCTGATTTTCGCGGTTTGAAAAATATAGACATCACTTTTGAAAAGGATTTTGTTCCTAGTATTTTTCCGCTTGGCAGTCAAAATGGCGGCGGTAAAAGTACCCTGTTGCAGTTGATTTTTGTGTTGCTGCACTGTTCGGTCGATGAGAAGAAAAAGCCATTTTTAGAAAATCTGCTTGAGGGATTTAAAATTTTGGATTAGGAAGAAAAATTTTTAGCAATCATTGATATTTGGGATGGAGAAAAAATTGTCAAACTTGAATTTTCTTGTAAAAAATTTTCTTTTGTAGAAGGAGAAGCTCCACTAGAGTATGAACTCGAGTATGAATATAAAAATTCCGAAAATCTCATTATATGTTATGTTGAAAAAACTAGAAAAGAAATATCTCACGACGATACAATAATAACAATCACAGTGTTAAACTGTCATGTTAACAATCACAAAAAGGAGCAAGCAAAATTCTTTTTATTTAAGGTATCGCTTAAAATATTTCTAGCCGCTCCTTCAACACAAGTTTTTCTATTTCTTCCGCCGGATTCTAGAAAACTATTATTTAGCAACTCAAGTAACGGAGATAATTATTACGCGAGCCTCGAATCTGCAAGAGCCCTATTACAAGGCTTGTTTACCTATGACTTCCTTGCTGTAGAGCTACTTATTGAATCATTTAAAGCAGCTCGCGATCGCGATTTCAGAGAAGCGATAAAAACAGGTAACTACGGCAATAACTATCAAACTCTAATTAAGGACTTAAATCTGCTGTTGGGAAATAAAAGGATAAATTTAGATGAAGATTTTGCTGGTGTCAACTTTCAATTGTATAATAATGGTGAAACTATAGAACTATATCCAGAAGATTTAAGTCACGGCGAACTAAAAAGACTCAGCATTTATGCTTGGCTCAAGTCTCGCAACATAGAAGATGCTATTGTGTTGATGGATGAAATTGAAATTGCTTTTCATCCAGATTGGCAATATCAAATTATATCAGACCTCAAAGAGTGGACTCCCAGCAATCAATATATTCTGGCAACTCACTCCTACGCATTGTGTGAAGCTCTAACACCCGCTCACGTTAAAGAAATTGAGCCAAAACTGATTAAACAAGCATCTAATATTACAAATGAGTCTTAGTCCAGAACAGCTAAAAAAACATTGTGAGGCAATTCTTCAATCTCGCAGAATTCAAAACAAAATTCTTGTCTTGTGCGAAGGCAAGATTCCCGATATCCAGGGTACACTATCCCCTCAAGCTTATAAAAAAATGGAGGAAATGCCGGATGCCAACTTTTATAAGGCTTGCGTTCCGAGATGGTGGAGAGAGAAGCTGCCACAATTTTTTAACTGTGGCGATCGCAAAGATGTAATAGACACCTACTTTACTCTTTTAACATTACACGAACAGGATAGCACTAGCTTATATTTAGATCCAAATCGACTTTTTGCAATGATAGATTTGGACTTGCACCTGCCAAAGATTGATGATTACTTTTTTCCCGATACAGAAGCAATTTTTTGCGAGCTTTACGAAAAATCGGAGGTGCGATCGCAAAATGCAGCACTACACCGGATATGGATTACAGGTTTGATTCATAAAGAAGCATATTTTATCACACCTGAGCTTCAATCAATATTTGATGATTATCCTAATTATCCCATGTATCAGGATAATCCTGTTCAACTGAATAGTATTTATATGGATATGGCTGATAAAATTAGTAGCGATCCAGACTTGAAGAATAACCTTAACATACAGAGAGCGCTCGCTCGCATAAATCATTGTTTAAATTGTACAGATTTAGATAAATTACAAGATTCATGGAAAACTGAGTTTAAAAATACGTCTGATGAAACACGGAAGCATCAGTTAATTAGGGCTTTGCTCACAATTAAAAAAGTTAAAAATGAGAAACAACCTGAGCATGATTATTGGGAAAAAGTTAAGCCAGCCGTTGACTGGAGTGGGAATGAGAAAGTATTTAGAGAGCAACTCTCGTTAGAAATTGGAAGATTTTATTCACAGCAAAGTAGCGATGTTAAGTCTCATATTCCTTTTTTTTTCAAAACACTGTATGAGTTCGTTTAAATAAAACGCCTCAATTATAATATTCCATTTTCTATCCATCAGTATCGCTAGGAAAACCAAATTTATCTGGCAACTCATCAACAGTAATTTGCAAAATATTTAACAATTTCTTGAACTGAACTGGCGTTAGCTTCGGTACCGATCGCCCCGATTCCCAGTTGCTTACCGTCATTTCCGTAACTCCAAGTGCTTTTCCTAGCTGTTTTTGAGTCATAAACCGCTTAACTCGGAGTGTCTTTAGTGGCGATCGCTCGAATTTTTTAAACATTTCCATAAGCTAATTGACCCTGACCGTAAATTGATTTACGCTTACCCTAAATTGATTGACGCTTACCCTAAATTGATTGACGCTTACCCTAAATTGATTTGCTCTATGCAAATACAGAAACATCAGATAGTATTGTTTTAACCAATTGTGCTTTACGGGAATAGCGGTCTTTTCTTTCATTAGAAATTGTACGCGGTTTTACCGTTACAAAGCATCAAACCTATCCAAAATTATTTGTCAAAGCTATGTTGCAAGATTCATCATCGAACCAAACATCGCCCAATGTTTTAACCAACCAAACCTTTGAGGCCGATCGCGAAGCAGTCCGTCACGTCATCATCGGTTCGCCGCTGGGGGTACGGCGAACTATCCACCAACTGCACGCATTGCGCTACGAGGAAGCTGTTCGTTGGACTCATCCGATCGCCATTCCCGACAATCGCATCATTATTACACCCGAACAGGGAGAAATCATGAGTCTGTTAGTTAAGTTAATTCGGTTGGAATGAAGTTTTAAATGTGCGATCGATCTTTCGAGAATTTAGTCAAAAGTGCGATCGCGAATCTCTTCTCGTTGCCCGTGCTAAACTCAACAGATATATCCAAAAACTCTTGTCGGGTAGGCATCCTGCCTGCCCTTGGCACAAACTTAACAACTAGCTCCTAATTCAGCTTATGATTGTTACCACCCCCGTCCTAAAACCCGTTAGCCAAATAACGCTTTCTCCCGGCAGTGTCGCAACTATTCCCAATATAACTTGGCTTGAATTCGAGTCGATTTTGCAGGAATTAGGGGAAAAGCGAAGAACCAGAATTGCCTACAGCAACAGTACCTTAGAAATCATGGTTCCCTTACTATATCGGGAAATTCCGAAAGATTTAATTTCCGATATTGTAAAAATTTTACTCAAGTCAGCGGGCCGAAGATATGAACCCTTTGGTTCTACTACTTTCAAACGGGAAGGTGCAGCAGGAGTTGAACCTGATGCTTGCTTTTATATTCTCAATTATCAGCGGATGATTGGCCGCCGCAGACTTTTAGCGGACGATCCGCCGCCCGATTTGGCAATTGAAACGGATGTTACTTCTAAAACTACGATCGATGCCTATAAAATTATTGGAGTTCCAGAAGTATGGGTTTATGACAGCGGCAGACTTCGCATTTATTTGCTGCAAGATGGAGAGTATGTAGAATCGGATATTAGTCCGAATTTTCCCGAAATCGCGATCGCACAACTGATTCCTGCTACAGTGGAACGTGCTTGGGAGGTAGGAAGTTGTCAAGCGCTAGAAGAATTGGAAAGTGCGATCGCACTTTAGCAACTGAGTCAAAAGTGCGATCGCGACGCCCTCGAAGAGGATCGCGATTATTCAGCCATCTCGTACCATCCAAACCAGCATTCCCAGAATTTCGTCCACCGGAGGCAAGGCATAGTCATTAAGATCGATCGATACAATTTTTTCCTCTAGTTTGAGAAATCGCCACTGCGTGCCGTTACTGACACAGCCATAAATAACTGAAATTGGTTGCCCCTTCGCTTCATTAAACTTCTGCATTGCCACCATTTCTGCAACGCACGGTCCAATTCCTGTCTTCAAATCTGCTTTTTGGGCCTCAACAACCGCCACAGCAGGTGCTTCAATCTCCAACATTTCTGGAGAACGACTAATCAAATAATCACAAATCCCGTCTAGTCCAGTTTCATAATCAACTGTAAAGTCTTCCCCCGAAAACAAGCTAACATTCTGCTGCAAAATCTTCCTAACTTCCAGCAGTATCGGAGTAATAATCATTTCCGATCGAGCTTTTTCGCTACCTGTCGCCACAGCTACGGGTAAACTATTCGCCAAAAAATCTGTCAGGGTTGCACTCGGATCGATCGGACTTATTTGCGGTAGAAATCGCGGTCCTTCTACAGTTGTTAATCCAAAGGCTTGTTTAACTTTGATAATTGAGGTGAACTCGCTGTAAGAGATCGCTCAATTTATCCTACTACTTATTCCTGCCAAGTTGTCAACCCCTAAAGGTCGATAAATTGTATCTCTTTGCTGATAACTCCGCCCCAAAGAACGAATCGCCTTTTGCAAATCTTCCACAGATTGACAACTGCCGCCAACCGCACCGGCCATCGTTGTAATGTGCTCTTCCATCAATGTACCGCCGATGTCGTTGCAGCCCCATTTCAGCGCTTCAGTAGCTCCATCTAAACCTAATTTTACCCAACTCGGTTGGTGATTGGAAATCAAATTTCCCAAGAAGATTCTCGATACAGCGGTGAGTAACAAAGTATCTGCTAAAATTGGTTGGTCGCGGCCGACTCGACTCCGCAAAGGTGCCGGTGCTTCCTGTCCGACAAATGGTAGTAAAATAAATTCTGTAATGCGTGCCGGATAGTTTTGGTCGATCGCAGTTTGTTGGAGCGATCGCACTTTTTCTAAATGCAAAACCTGCTGTTCGGCCGTCTCAATATGCCCGCAAAGCATCGTACTCGTTGTCGGCAAACCCAGACGGTGAGCAGTTCCCACAATTTCCAGCCAAGTTGCCGAATTTAGTTTTTCCGGGCAAATCACCCGTCGCACAGAATCGTCGAGAACTTCCGCCGCGGTTCCCGGCATCGAACCGACTCCCGCATCCTGCAAAGCCGAAATTACATAGCTGAAACTAAGATTATCTTCTCTGGCAATAAATTCTATTTCTTGCGGCGAAAAAGCGTGCAAGTGCAACTGAGGAAACTTATCCTTAATAGTTTTCACCAATTGCAGATAATAAGGCAAAGATGCGCCGTTGAGCTTAGCTTGAAGATTTAAGCCCCCCTGCATACAAATTTCCGTCGCACCCCGCTGCACAGCATCAGTTGCCTTTTCCTGAATTTGGGCTGCATCTAACCAAAAAGCGCCCTCATCTCCCTCGTCGCGGCGGAATGCACAAAAACTGCAATGCTGCTCGCAAATATTAGTAAAATTAATATTTCGATTGATAACGTAGGTGACAGTATCCCCTGATTGTCGGCGGCGGAGCGAGTCAGCGGTTGTTTGAATAGAAGCTCGCGCCTCGGGAGCTCTTTGCTGCAAAAGTACCAAGGCCTCTGCGGAAGAGATATTATAACCTTGTAAAGCTCGATCGAGAATTGCATCCACAGTTTTCTTTTTAACTCAGCTACAGAATTACTTACTAGAATTAAGGCGTTTTTATATTTTAACTAATCAACTCTAGAGGAACGATATTCTAAAATCTCAAGTCTTACAAAACCATCCTTGACTTTCGGGACACTGAAATTATGGGCATCAACCAAGCAAATCAGGTATTGCCAGTGCCGTCTGGGCCTTTGCAAATTCCTGCTTTAGAGACTTTCAATTCAACTTTTACAGAGGCAGGCACACCGCCCATTTATTTTTCCCTCGTCCTACCCACCTACAACGAGTGCAAGAATATCAAGAGTATTGTGGAAAAATTGAGCCAGTTGCTCGATGGCAGTATTCCCGACAACTACGAATTAATTGTAGTCGATGACGACAGCCCCGATCGCACATGGGAAGTAGCCCTGTCCCTGACAGCGGAGTATCCGCAATTGCGGGTGATGCGCCGGGAGCACGAGCGGGGACTTTCCACAGCGGTAATTCGCGGGTGGCAGGCGGCTCGGGGCGAGGTTTTGGGCGTCATCGATGCCGACTTGCAGCATCCCCCGGAGACGCTGTTGCAGCTTTTAGCAGAAATTCAGCGGGGAGCCGATTTGGCCGCTGCGAGCCGCCACGTTGCCGAGGGAGGTGTGAGCGACTGGAGCGTTGTCAGGCGATTTTTATCGCGGGGCGCTCAAACCGTGGGGTTGCTGATCCTGCCGGGAGTGGTGGGCCGAGTTTCCGATCCGATGAGCGGGTATTTTATGGTGCGTCGCAGTTGCATTGCCGGCAAAACCATGAATCCTGCAGGTTACAAAATATTGATTGAAGTGCTCGGCAGAGGCGATATCCGCTGGATTGGAGAAGTTGGTTACGTATTTCAGGAGCGGCAAGAAGGCGAGAGCAAAGTTACTTGGAAACAGTATATTGAGTATTTGCGACATTTGGTTCGGTTGCGGTTTGCCCGCTGGCCGATGGGCAAGTTTCTGCGGTTTGGCATTGTGGGTTTCAGCGGCGTGTTTGTGAATATGGGGGTTTTGTACGTGCTGCGGGATATCCTCAATTGGGAGCTGACTCGCAGTCTGATCGTTGCTGCTGAATTGGCAATTATCAGTAACTTTTTGTGGAATGATTTGTGGACTTTTGGGGATATTTCTAAGCGGCAGCCAGGAAAGCGCCAGCGATTGAAACGCCTGTTGAAATTTAATACGATTTGCTTGATGGGTTTGATTTTGAATGTGCTGCTGGTTAATTTGCTGTTTAATGTTTTTGGGATGAATGAATATTTGGCTAACTTAATTGCGATCGCGGCTGTGACTCTGTGGAATTTCTGGATTAATATGAAGTTGAGCTGGCGGGTGACGGACGTGAAGTAGGTAATGACTAATGACTAATGACTAATGACTAATGACTAATGACTAATGACTAATGACTAAGTTAATGATTAAGAACAAACAACTGTTGTGGCTATTGCTGTGGACGGCGATCGCCTTTATTTTGCGCTTTGCCAATTTGGACTCGAAACCGCTGTGGACAGATGAGTTTTCTACTCTAGTTTTTAGTTTGGGCAACAGTTTTCGCGGTGTGCCGATCGATCGCGCGATCGACCTTTCTACATTATTACAACCGCTGCAATTGCGTCCCGGTGCTGGCATTGCAGATGTCCTAAACCATTTGCTGCTAGAAAGCAATCATCCACCAGTGTATTTTATGCTCGCCCACTGGTGGATGCGACTGTTTGGGCCCACCGAGGATAGTTTAGTTTGGATTGGGCGAGCTCTTCCTGCATTATTGGGCGTGATTTCAGTTCCAGCTATCTACTTTTTGGGCAAATTTGCTTTTAGTTCTCGTTTAGTCGGTCAATGTGCGGCCGCGATGATGGCAGTTTCTCCCTACGGCATTTATCTCGCTCAAGAAGCTCGGCATTACACTTTAGGAATCTTATTAGTTATTGCCTCTCTTTTTTGCCTCGCCTTAGCTGCAAAAAAGCTGCAACAGCGCGCTCCCCTGCCTATTTGGGCGGTGCTGCTTTGGGTAGTTGTTAACTGTTTGGGAATTGCGGTTCACTACTTCTTTGCACTGACTTTGTGTGCGGAAGCAATAGCATTAATTGCTGTAATCTGGCAGCAGTTTAAGGGAAAGTTGCCTGACAACAGCCAGCAGCCTAATATTTGGCAATTTCAAATCCTCGGGCCGCTTTTCTCCGTAGCGATGGGTACTTTAGCAGGCGGTTTAGTTTGGCTGCCGGTATTTTTGTCAAATAAATACGGCAGCGAACTAACTAATTGGATTGTCAGCGGCGATCGCACATTTTTAGATTCGATCAATCCGATTTTTCAAGCTTTAGCGGGATGGATCACTGTCATGTCTCTGCTGCCGGTGGAGTCGCAAAATTTGGCAGTAGTAGTTGCATCGGCGATCGCCATGACAATATTTTTTATATTGGTGCTTCCGATCCTGTTTAGCGCTTTAAAAAATTCCTTAACAACGCCCGATACTCGTTTAGGTACTGTTATTTTCGGCGGATTTGTGTTAGGAGCAATTTTCCTATTTTTCAGCTTTGCATATATTCTAGGGATTGACCTAACTCGCGGCGCACGATACAATTTCGTCTACTTTCCGGGGGTGATATTGCTTTTAGGAGCAACCTTGGCGGTTATTTTTAACACACCTACAGCAAAAAGTCAATGGTTTAATTTTCGGGCGATCGAAGTTCCGGGCAAAAAAGCAGTGGTGCTAATTTTAGCAATGGGTTTTTTTAGCGGTGTCACAGTAAATTCCAATCTCGGCTATCGCAAATATTACAAACCAGACCTTTTAATTCCGGTTATCCGCGAATTATCGAAAGTTCCCGTGTTAATTGCCACTACTCAAAAGACTCATGTAGAAATAGGAGAGTTGATGGGGATAGGGGTGGAATGGGAAAGAAGGAAGAAGGAAGAAGGAAGAGGGAAGAGGGAAGAAGGAAGAGGGAAGAAGGAGGACGTTAAAGCATCTGATTCTCCACAGTTTCTTTTAGTTAAACAGAGAAGGGATGCGCCGGAAATTGTGGCGGGGACACTTGACAAAACACTCAGTCAATTGGAACGTCCGGTAGATTTGTGGTTGGTGAACTTTGGCGCACCTGTCAATTTAGCAGCACAAAAATGTCAGGTTGAATCCCGCGAGTTGCCAGCGGTGGACGGGTATGAATATCAAGTTTATCATTGTTCTAGGTCATAGGTAAGGAGCAAGCACGGGGGATTGCTCCTACAAAAACGGGAACTAGACCGTTACTAAGACTCAGCGGCCAAATGTTTAATTAAGACGCTCATCACTTCACCTGGATTTTGAGTTGGGACAAGCGGACTCCAGTCAGAAACGCAGGCAAAATTATCGCGGTGAAAAGAATGAATGACGCGGGAAACAACAGGGCGAGAACTGATAAGGAAGACTTTCAGGAGTTCCCGGTTAGCTGAAGTTGGCAAGTTTGGTTCTTTAGCAGGGGGCTGATTGAGTTCGGTAGTTGGATTTTCTAGCCCAACCTCGAAAGTAAGTATTAATTCGGTATTGGGTAGCATTTGGCGGATGACTTTCAGGGAAGATTCTGCTTCGCTGCGGCTGCGAAATAGCGCGACGGGTAAGCGCTGAAAGTTGGGCAGCAGTTGGTAAATAATCCAGGCATTCGCAGTTTCTGGGTTGTTCATGGCTGTCTTGTAAATTGGGTATGTTTGCCCATAGAAAAGTGACAGACTTGCACGCGAGTGCGAGCGCGATCGAGCATCGAGCTACTGCAATCAATATGTGTCCTAATTGATGATTTTTTCTCTATCGCTCTGCGGCTATCGGAAACTATATCTAGTTGAGCAATGACGTTATTTTAGGCCGCAAATCAAATTTCAATTCAATTTTTTACATAATTTAATAATTCCAAAATCAGCACTCAATCTTGATTTTAACAGCTCAAAATAAGCGCTCAAAATAGGCGGTTAAAATGGAAAAACAAGCAGTAAAAACGTTATGAAGTGGCAAAAATCAACAAGTACGCTCTCAATTAAAGTAAGTTTTAAAAAAAAGGCTGCCATGTTAGCAGCGTTAATGTGAAAAGTAGGGCGATCGAGCATTTTTATAAAAAACATGACTTTCAAGGCAGTTACTCGTTACCAGGCAGAGCCTGGTAACGCAGATCCGGAGGAAGAGCCTCCATAGTCTGGGCCGAGGCTCTTCCTCGCTTACATCGGTTCCCAGGCTCTGCCTGGGAACCAGTTAAATTACATGACTCAAAAATTTAAACATAAAAAACATGACTTGCAAGGCAGTTTTTAGTCTTGTTAAGCAGTTGTCTCTCTCCGAAAATTTACGGTTGATTAAGTGGATGGTTCCTGAGAAAATGGGCGAATTTTCCCAGGCAGGATTTCTAATGTTGCGTGCCGTAGCTGATAATTATGCAGTTATATCGAGTGTCAATACAACTTGGTAAAGTGGATATTTTTATAGAGTAGGCTGAATCTAACTGAAGCAGCGGGCGATCGCCAAATCTACTTCGCAAATATCGCACATCAGCCATAAATAACATCTATTGCTAACGATCGCTCGCTACGATCGCCTAAACTGGGAAACAAAAGGCTTTTAAGTGCGATCGTGTATGTCCAGATTTATACAAAATTGGCTCCTACCATTGCTATTGATACTCAGTAATGGTTTCTTGGGTTGGCTGATCAACCAACTGCCCGATAAAAAGGTCTTAAAAATTGAAGACCCTATCATAATCTTACTGACAGTAGTGTGTCTATTGGCACTTTTTATCTTCGGTGCTATATCCAGTCAGTCTCAGCCGAGTGCAGCGCCTGCAAATCAAAATTGGGTTCTTGGTTTTTTACCCCTGCTGGGAGGTGGCATCCTTTTCGGACTCTTGCAGGGGAACCACCTAGCCGCAGAATTCACCTCAGCAGTTTTTTATACATCTCTCATTCTGTTTGGTTTGGGGACTGTGCTCCCGCCTGTACTGCTTTTACCGAGGCAATGGCAGAACAGGTTGGTATGGTTGCCCCCAGGTTTGGGACTGGCGGTAATGTTGTATTTCATACTGAGAGGCGAATGGACAGCAGGGTTTTTGGCTTTGGTTGTGACTGTAATTTTGACGTTGTTTATCCATACCATCAAGTTTCTCATCCCAGTTACCAACCAACTTGCACTGAAGTTTAGGGCAAAGAGACAGCAACTTGCAGATAGTTTCGCAAACGGGATTTGGAATAAAATTGAAGATTCAACCTCACCTTTTCAGCGGGAATATTACCAGAGTTTGATTTATATCTGTCGAGACTATCAAACACAGGGATTGGATAGAGATCGAACCCTGAACTTGCAAAAGGTATTTGTGCCGCTCAAAATGGCTGCAACAGAGGCAGCGAATACAAGTCACAAAATGATTCAGCCACGCAAGCGTGGAAGAAATAACTCAAATGAAACACAAATTTGGGATTTTTTAGCAGCAATAGATAAGCATCCGGAATTTCGGCGCATGGCAGTTTTGGGCGCACCCGGTTCCGGGAAAACTACCCTTTTGAGATATTTAACGCAGACTTATGCCACAAAGCAACAGCGGAAAGTGCATCCGAAAGCGCCGAAACTGATTCCGATATTGTTGTATCTCCGAGATGTGCGTCAGGAAATTGTGAACAACAATCAACTCACTCTGGCAGAGTTAATTACTCAGCAGGTACAGCAGCAGCAGCAAAAATATCAACTGGAGAATCCACCGCCTAACTGGTTTGCCGAAAAAATACGTCAAAACCAATGTTTGGTAATGTTAGATGGATTGGATGAAGTGGCAGATGAAACCCAGCGCCAGCAAGTAAGTCGTTGGGTGGACCAACAGATGCAGAGATACCCGGATACGGCTTTTATCTTAACCTCTCGACCTTTTGGCTATAAAACTGCGCGGTTGCAACAAGATGTGACTGTCTTAGAAGTGCAACCATTTAGCCTGAAACAGATGCAACAGTTTATTCATAGCTGGTATTTGGAAACAGAGGTGATAAGTCACGCTGGACAAGATGATGCGGGAGTGCGGGCAGACGCTAAACAACAAGCAGATGATTTAATTAAGCGGATTAAGAATAGCAAACCTTTGGCGGATATGGCGGTGAATCCTTTGCTGCTAACAATGATTGCCACTGTTCACCGTCGCGGTAGCGCCTTGCCAGGAAAACGGGTAGAACTTTACAAAGAAATTTGCCAGGTTTTACTAGAAAGGCGACAAAGAGCTAAAAATATGGCGGAAGCGCTAACAGCGACGCAAAAGCAATCTGTTCTGCAAGTGCTGGCATTTAAATTAATGCAGCATAAAACTCGTTATTTCAAGCTATCCGATGGAATTAATTGGATTACAGACAAATTGGCAGATATAGCAGGCAGTGGGGCGAATCCAGAGGAATTTATTCAGCAAATTCGGGATGTGAGTGGGTTGTTAGTGGAAAAAGAAGTAGGCGTTTATGAATTTGCTCACTTGAGTTTCCAGGAATATTTAGCAGCGGTTCAGATTAAGGAATCGAACCAAGAGAATTTGTTAATCCGAAATATTAACAAGTCCTGGTGGGCGGAAACTATCCGTCTTTATGCAGCCCAGAGTAATGCTAGCAATCTGATTCGTAAAGTCTTGGCGATGCCATCTCCATCCGTTGAAGTAATGGCACTCGCCTATGATTGTTTGGACGAGGGGTTGAGTGTAAATCCAGATGTTCGGCAACAACTGGAACAAAGGTTAAGCGCAGATTTGGAAAGTCTATGACAGAAAGATTCACCTTAGCAGCTAATGTTTTGTTATCCAGGCGTCTGCAAAATCTACTGCGGATTGATGAAAATGTCGAAATTGACATGAGTTACATCACCTGCGCGGAATATCAGCTTTTTATTGATCAGAGGCTGAAAGCGGATGAACATCGCCAACCTGACCATTGGACAACTTACAGATTTCCATCAGGAGATGCCAAAAAACCTATTACTGGAGTAAGGTTCAGTGATGCAAAGGAGTTTTGTGAATGGTTAACTCAGCAGCAATCTGCACCAATATTTAAATATAGACTGCCAACTCTAGCTGAAGTAGAGGAGCATCCAGTTACAGAAAAACAATTAGGATGCTGGTGTTTTGATGGAGAACAGCGAATCATTGCAGGAATAGAAGCTGGACAGCAGCAAACTTGGCAACAGAAATTAGATGAGGTTTTGGTTCTCTACCGCGACCTGTACCACAATCTGTACCAGAATCTGTACCGCGACCTGTACGACGAGCTGTACCTCGTCCTGTACCGCGACCTCGACCTCGACCTGTATGACGACTTCGACCTCAACCTATACCACGACCTGTACCTCAACCTGTACCACGACCTGTACCGCGACCTGTACTGTGTCCTCAACTGCGACCTCAACCGCGACCTCGATCGTGTCCTCGACCGCGACCTCTACCATGACCTCAACCACGTCCTCAACCGCGTCCTTAACCGCGTCCTCAACCGCGTTTTCGACCGCGACCTCTACCGCATCCTCGACCGCGACCTCTACCGCGACCTCTACAGCGCGCTCGAAGGCAAAATTAAAGCAATTGAAGAAGGCAAAGCCAGTGATTTTCTACTTTTATACTTCCCTCTGCTTCCTGTTATTGTTATCTATCATTTCTTATCAGGAACTTATGAGGCAATCTCCCACAATAAAGCGGCGCTCAATATAATTAAGTTAAGCCGTCAAGAAAGTGAAGCTATTAGCCGTAAGTATCTAGATAATTTCAATGAAATATACCCACTTTATGTTTACTTGGTATTACTAGATGAGCGACAAGCGGGTCGGATACCAGCATGGGAGAGTATTCGGATTGTCAGGGAAAGAGTTGAGTAGCAGATATAGCGCCTGGATAGTAGGGAGACAACACTGTTGTGTCCTTTGGCTGCGGAACACAGGATTGTTTGTGAAATAGTATTTTCTAATCTTGCCTGACACTATCAGGAACGCCCACGGCCGAAATACCCGATATCGCCTTTAAGTTTTGACACCGAATCAACTCATTAAAATCCAAACTGCGCCCTTCAATTTGCGCCACAGCCTCGATCGCCCCCAGCAGATGTCCGGCCGCTTCCGCTTCGTTGTAACCGCGCCTGAGAGCCACTCTAATCGCCCCCTCGTCAGCATTTAACTCTACTTGGGAACTGCGGTTGTCGCGCCAAATTCGAGTCATCGCCAGTCCCGTCAAACCGCCCGCGATCGCAGTGCCGATCGCATCTCCTTGTAACAATTCTACAACAGTCCCGACAATTCCCGCCAGAGCTGCACCTTGATAAATATCCGGTTTAAACCACTTAAAACTGCACAGAAAACTGACATTCCGCAATAGCAGTAAATCCCGCTGCGGCTTAGATAGCAGCCGCCACAAATCAAAATTAATATAAATCGGGCGAGATTGATGCCAAGGCAAAGGAAAATCGCAGTCAATCACCGTTGATTGTTGTGGTTTATTAATGATTTTACACATCATGCGGCCGGAAGCTGGCATCAGATCTAACAGGCGGCTAATTTCTGGTTCGGGATTCATAATTTTTTGGGTAATTGGTTGTTGGTTATTAGACCTATTGCCTAAAATTTTGATTAATCTGTCAACCGCAGATTCAAGGCAGATAAACGCAGATAAATGCAGATAATTTCTAGAGAGTTTCGGAATGCTTGCAATTTGAGTCTAATCTGTAGGGACACCGCACCGTGCCCATAGGTGTCAACTTAAGCTGTCAGTCGGTTCACCCGGTAGTCCGCCAGGGAATGAATTCCACGGGGCTTATAG
>NZ_JAUBVJ010000112.1:0-22237 GCF_036702785.1 Microcoleus sp. AR_TQ3_B6
ATCAGAAAAAAAATGGGGATTGCATAATAAGATAGATTGTTTTCCTCTGTCCTTTACAAAAAAGCACTACCTAATTACTATCTATAATATTGCAGAATAATACAGAAGAATGTACTCCACAAATTAATCTTCAGATTCAGCTATACCCATCACTAGGAAAGGGCGCTGTTTAAGTTCACAAATTTGCTTAGTTTGTGGAAAAGATTACCTTGACGTTTTTAGAATAATGATAAACTAGCAATTCAGGCTGAAGTGGAGCTTCTAACGGGGTGACAACCCCGTCAAATGCCTGCAATGGTAAAAAAGCGATTAACAAGTTAGGAAGAAAACACCTTTATGTCAGCAGGCAGCGCCAAGACTTCGCCGTTAAGACGACGCCCGGCGCGGTAAAATAAGCGCGATTTTGTGTCCTAGCTCGACCTTCAGGTGAAGAATATGGTTAAGAACCACAAGCTTGCCAAATCAATTAGCGATTAGCGTGGGATCAATTGGCTCTTCGGGTTGCAATATTTTGGGAAAATATACGGTAAAACAGTAATTGCTGTCGCCCCTCAATACACTTCCCAAGATTGTTCAGCCTGTGGCAATATCGTCAAAAAATCGCTATCAACTATAACCCATATTTGTTGTTGTGGCGCGGTATTAGATCGGGACCGCAAGGCCGCGATTAACATTTTGGAAAAAGGATTGAAGCAAGCAGGAATCAGTTTAAATACGGTGGGGCACGCCGAAATTAACGCTTGGGGACAGAACTCGCTCTAGTCATTAGTGGTAGCAAAACAGAGATAAGTTCGACTGACCCAAGCAAGAATCCTCGCGCCTTCAGGCGCCCGGAGTGTCAAAGTTCAACTTTTCCGCAGTGCAGCGATAATCTGTGCGTTTGCCTGGGGAAAAGTAAATTGGTCAATTTCATCGAGTGTGACCCAGCGAATTTCATCGCATTCGATCGTTTGCGGTTCCCCACTGACGTAGCGGCAGTGGTGCACGTAGAGCCTAACTGTAAATTTAGTGTAGTCGTGGTCAATTGTAATCAGGCGATCGCCAACTTCTACGACAATCCCCAACTCCTCCATAATTTCCCGCTTTATGCAAGCTTCGATCGTTTCCCCAGGCTCTACTTTTCCGCCCGGAAACTCCCAGAAACCCCCGTGCAGTCCGTGTTGTCGGCGCTTGTCAATCAAAATTTGTTGGCGATCGTTCCAGATTGCAGCAACGCCGATAACTTTGTGGGCTAAAGGAGAAACAGACATATTAATTAGGAATTGGGAATTGGGAATGGGGAATTGGGAATGGGGAATTTAAGAATAATATCAATAATTATTCAATTATTATTTAATCTAAAATCTAAAATCTAAAATCTAAAATCTAAAATCTAAAATCTAAAATCTAAAATATTAAGCCCCCATCTTGCGAGGGGGGGCTTGACACTTGGATCACTTAAGTGTTAAGAATCTACTAATCGTCCGAGCCGTGTCTCTCACTGGCTTGTATGGACTTTTCAAAAGTCATTCGCTGTTCGGCATTTTTCAGAAAATAACCGCTAATCATAGCCGAGGCGAGCAATCTACCCAAATGTTCGCGACTGGTAGTCACTGTCACCCCGAAGTGTTCCGAAGGCAAATTCCCCAAAAGTCCAACAATATTTCGCTCCATTACTTGAAACACTTCGTGAGAAGTCGGCTTAGACAACTGAGAAACTGTGTCGGGAGCCATCGACTGCACGTATTGCCATAATAAGTTGGTATTTTCTCCGTCTTCTTCAAAGAATTCTGGGGATTTATTAGATGAGTTGCTCACGAGTACCTCCGTTTCAGAGACAGCTTGTTATGTTAGACGCGGGCGGTTAAATTAAATAACCCTTATCCGATCGCTGCTGATCTTTATTACTAAGTAATTACTAATGTAGCAGGACAGTCGTAACAACCAAGTGGGTACAACCGAATTAAAAGCGGCGGTTTTTACGATTTTAGATTGGGGATTGCGAGTGGGCGAAATGTCCGATCGCCAATCCCCAATGTACCTAGCTGGCTAGGTAATCGTTCATATCTTGCTTGCGCTTGCGGAGTTTGGTCAAAGCTTCCCGTTCTATTTGCCGCACTCGTTCCCGACTGATGTTGAGACGATCGCCTATTTTTGCCAAAGTTAAGGTTTGCCCGTCTTCTAAACCGAACCGCAAGGCGAGCACTTCTCGCTGTTGCTGAGTCAGTTCCGCCATCAGGTGGTCTAAGTCAGTCCGCAGGGAAGATTGCAGCGCAAAATCTTCTGGCGTAGTACCCGTATCTTCCAACAAATCGCCCAACTCTGTATCTTGATTGTCTCCCACGCGCAAGTCCAGGGAAAGTGGCAGGCGCGCGCGATCGAGATATTCGCGAATCTGTTTGGGAGTCAATTCTAGCTCTGATGCCAATTCAGCAGCCGTGGCCGCACGACCAAGCTGTTGAGCAAGTTGACGCTGAGCCTTTTTAATTTTGTTGAGCTTTTCGGTGATGTGGATCGGTAAGCGGATGGTGCGGCCTTTTTCGGCGATTGCCCGAGTAATTGCCTGACGAATCCACCAATAAGCATAAGTAGAAAATCTGTAACCCTTAGTCGGGTCAAATTTTTCTACTCCCCGCTGCATCCCGATCGTGCCTTCCTGAATTAGATCCAGTAAATCTACATTGCGCTTGATATATTTTTTGGCAACAGACACTACTAGGCGGAGATTCGCTTCCACCATTTGGCGTTTTGCCCTTTCCCCGTGCTCGAGCGTCCGCTGCAACTGTGCCTCAGACAGCCCAACTGCCTGTGCCCATTCAGCCGCCGTCGGGTCGCGGCCTAACTCTTCGGCTAAAATATTTTTCTCCTGATGCAGTGCGGTTGAGCGCTGTACCTGTTTCCCGTAGAGTATTTCTTGCTCATGGGTCAACAAGGGAACGCGGCCGATTTCCCGCAAGTAAGCGCGAACAGAATCTGTATCTGAGGACTTAAGAGTTTTCATGAGCTTTTCCCGCTGAGGATCTGTGCCTCTAAAGGTTTGCGGTTGTCGCAAACCCCTAGCTTTAGCTGGGAAGGAAAGCGGGCGGGGACTTGCGCTTTCCTTCCATTTAAAGAGGCTTAATTTTATGGTAGCTAGCTACTACTCCCAGTCAGCACCGTCTCAGGTTAGGTTTTGGTTGGGGTGTGCAAAATACTACGTTATGTTAAGAATCTTAACATTTGTGAGAGCAGTTGGCTACATTTCTTCATATTTATTTCATGTAAGCCAGGAATGTTGGTACGAGGGTACCCGCTTTCCTAGCTTTACAGTTTGCATCAATATAAACAAGATCGGCCACCTCTCACAGAGGGAGATGGGGAGAGGGGCACAGGGGTAGATGGGGAGGGAACGCTGTTGGCACAGCAAAGAGTGAAAAATAAAATTTAAATGTCCGGCAGCTTCAGTTGGCGATCGCACTCTAGACCCAAGAAACCGGGCTTTTTACGGAATCTGCGGGCTGTAACGAGGTATTTTGCTTAAAAAAGCCCGATTTCAGGCCATCCGTGCCTCCCAGACTATAAATGTGAAGTTACACATATTGATGAACCCGCCCTACAGATAAGGATTAATTAACAATTAAATAAGAGATTTGAATTGCAGGCATTCGCTCTCCTATCTGGAAATGAATCTGCGTTTATCTGCGTTTATCTGCGGTTTCCCTATGAATCAAAAATTTATGCAATAAGTCTAATCAGTTCTTTGGCGTTGAGCTTCGTACAAGATGAGGGCTCCGGCGATCGACACATTTAAAGATTCTACGCCACGACTCAGGGGAATTTGGATTTGTCGATCGGCCAAACTCCTCAATTCTTCCGACAAACCAGAGCCTTCGTTGCCCAAAACTATCAGAGTCGGCACTCGCAAATCTACTTCCCAATAACTTAAACTGGCCCCGGCGACAGTTGCTAAAATTTGCATTCCTCGATTTTTATACGCCAAGACTTCGGCGGTTAAATCTGGACTGACTGCCATTGGCAGTTTAAACCAAGCTCCTGCGGAGGCGCGCAGCACTTTGGGATGGTCTAAATCGGCGCTGTCTGCACTCAGCAGCAAACCGTCGGCATTAGCAGCCGCAGCCGTGCGGACGATCGCCCCCAAGTTGCCGGGATCTTGGATTGTTTCTAGGGCTATTCCTAAAGTTGACAATTTTGCGGGATTTGTGGCGGTGCGGGGTGCGGTGGCGACAATGCCGTCTGGTTGGACTGTAGTGGCGATCGACTCTAACACTTTTGCACTTACTAATTCTGTGCGATCGGCTAAATTACCAACTTGCTGCCAAAGTTCCCCGTGCCGGTCCAGCCATTCGGGAGTGCAGCAAACCGTTGCTAGCGGGTATTTGGCAGCGCAAGCTTCTTCGAGCAAGTGCGTCCCTTCGAGTAAAAATAATTGTTGTTCCCTGCGTCCCTTCGAGCTGTGCAGCTTGCGAATTTCTTTAACTAGGGGGTTTTGAATACTTGTCAGCATTGTTTTATTCAGCAGAGCGAATGGGGTTATTGCCTGTATCGGGTTAACCCCAAACTTCCTTCTGCCTTTGGAATGCGGAACCCGGGACTTGAACCCGGAAGGCTTGCACCACATGAACCTGAATCATGCGCGTCTACCAATTCCGCCAGTTCCGCATCGGTCACGAGTTACTACTTTGCCATAACTTCGCGAATCTGTCAAGTGTTTTGGGGAATTTATTTTTTTTCTGGGCTGCGAGTAATATCAAATCCATGGGCATCGGAATTATTCCTCTCTGTCTTCTGGAGATTCTGTGTCTGAAGCATCAAGAGTGGTTTAATCATTCAACAACAACAGTAAACTATACGATCGCTAATAGGTCGTAAGATTAAATGAACCGCGAAGGCGCTAAGAACGCGAAGGAAGAAGGAAGAAAATATTCCTGATGCCCAATCCGATTTGGGATTTCCGATTAAAATTACTAATCAATCTCAAATCTAAAATCTCAAATCTAAAATTGTCCAATGCCATGCCCATTCTGTTAGCATTGATTTGGCAGATATTTCTCATCACGTCGGCTACCTATGTCTGAGCCATTAATCCTCGATCCGAGTCAGTTGCCAGATATTAGCAACTTAGTTTTAGAAGACGATACTCCTTTGGACAGCTTCATCAACGAAAAACAGCAGCGGCTGCTGACAACGGTTTTATATAGCGGTGGCGATACAGGTATTACGGTTCCCTTCATTGCGGCTGCAAATGTCGGTTTGTTCAGCAGCGTGCGTCTACCTGGAATCGCCCCGGATGTGTTTCTTAGTGTCAATATTACTGGTGCTGAGGATTGGTGGGAAAAACAAGTGCGATCGTATTTATTTTGGGAATTTGGCAAACCTCCGGAAATTGCTATCGAAATTGTTTCCCCAACTCCGGGCAACGAATTGGGCAGCAAGTTAATTGATTACGCTCGAATGCGAATCCCGTATTATGTCGTGTACGATCCGCTACGCGAGTTGAAAGGGAGTACGCTGCGAGTATTTGAATTGCAGAATCAATCTTACGTGCCCAAAAGTGATGCTTGGTTTCCCGAAGTCGGTTTGGGACTAACTCTGTGGCAAGGTGAATTTGAAAATGTCGGTGGTACTTGGTTGCGCTGGTGCTATGCTAGTGGCGAACCCATTCCTACAGGCGACGAACTGGCTGCACAAAAAGATGCTCAGTTATCTCAAAAAGATGCTCAGTTATCTCAAAAAGATGCTCAGTTACTGGAGGAACAGGCGCGCACTAAACAAGCATTTATCCAGGCGATCGAACTCGGTTTAAGACTGAAATTCCCCGATGAAGGGTTGCTGTTGCTTGAGGAAATTGCGGCAATTTCTGATGTTGGTGTTTTGCAGGCGATCGCATCTTATATGCCAGCCGCCAACAACCTCGATGAAATCCGGCAAATCTATCAACCCTAATTTTACAACAAGGTTGGTAGTAACTCACATCTTGCGCCCTTCTTAGGAACGGGCTCTCCGGCCCCTTCCACAAAACATCAAGTTGCTTGTGGAAGGGGCGTCCCGCCCGCGCTCAAAGACAATTTAGATGCGGGATAGCTTACTTTAAAAAAAGTGGGAATCTAATCGGCCAAATCGGGGAAAACCTCGCGCACGGCCGGATGCACCAATCGGTGATTCTGCACGTTCAATCCCTTCGCCAAACTCGGATTCATTTCCAAAGCTTTAATCCCGTTATTTGCCAACTGCAAAACATAAGGCAAAGTGCTGTTATTCAAAGCTTGAGTCGCAGTCCAAGGCACGGCACCGGGCATATTCGGCACGCCGTAATGCACGACTCCTTCCTCAACATAAGTAGGATTTGTGTGAGAAGTTACCCGCAAAGTTTCCACGCAGCCGCCTTGGTCAACGGCTACGTCAACAATCACAGAACCGGGGTGCATCTTCGCAACAAATTCGCGAGAAACCAGGACTGGAGCTTTTTTCCCTAAGACCAAAACCGCACCGATTAACAAATCAGTATCGGGGATAACTGCTTCTATTTGCAAAGGACTGCTGTAGAGGTATTCTACTCGGGAACCGAACAGAGTTTCCAAGTAGGCTAAGCGATCGACATTTACGTCTAATATCTGCACTCTCGCGCCCATTCCTACAGCAATTCTGGCTGCTTCTGTGCCGACGATGCCGCCGCCCAAAATCACAACTTTACCCGGTCTTACACCCGGTACGCCGCCCAAAAGTACGCCCCGGCCACCTTGCTGTCGTTCCAGAAACCGAGCTCCGAACTGCACGGCCAAACGCCCTGCAATAATACTCATCGGCGTCAGCAGCGGCAATTTTCTGTCCGGGAGTTCGACGGTTTCGTAGGCGATGGCCTGGACTCCGCTGCTGATTAAATACTCGGTTAATGTGCGATCGGCAGCCAAGTGCAAATATGTAAACAGCAACTGCTCTTTTTGCATCAGAGGATACTCAGCAGGCAGCGGTTCTTTAACTTTAACAATTAGTTCGCGCTTCCAGACATCTGAAGCATTTAAGACAATCTTAGCCCCTGCTTCAACGTAGTCCTCGTCCGCGAAACCGGCCCCAGCACCAGCATTCGTTTCGACAAAAACTGCGTGACCTTTGTCCGAACAAGCCCGGACACTTGTGGGACTAAGCCCGACTCGAAACTCCAAATCCTTGATTTCCTTGGGGACGCCTATTTCCATCTATAACCTCTAATCTCAGCCATACGTCGATCGAATCTAACCTAAAAACTATCCCCAACGGGATAATACCATTGTAGATTTTAGATTTGGCAATCCGGCTGGGCTAGGAGAATTTTTCTTGGATTTTCCGCCAGATCGATCGCAATTTCCCAAATCGATCGTTTTCCATCAAGTCGATCGTCTTTTTAGCTTGTTCCAACTCTAACTGTAGCTGTTGAATTTGATATTGGTAATTCTGCAATGCGGAATTGGCTTCCTCCAACGGAATTCGCAGTGCCGTTCCCCCAGTATTTTTCCTGATTGCAACATCGTGATAGCCTAGGGGCTGAAAGGCAAAAAATACGATTTCCCAGTTATTCGCAATACAAAACTCATTGACTGCTTTCGCCACACCGTAAGGCATCAACTCGCATACCGACCAATTCGTGTAATCGTTAAAAACCATCATTCCTGCGGCTTTAATTTTTGTGTAACCTTGCTCAATATCTTTGCATACACCTTGATAGGCGTGGTCGGCATCGATATATATCCAGTCAAAATACTCGTCAGGAAAGCTCCTTAAAATTGTCGAAGAATCCCCTTCGTGAAGCTCTACCGTTCCATTTTCTATCCCTTCTTGAACTCGACTTTTTTGTTGTTTGCTGATTTCTACTTTTAATAAATCAAAGTTATAATCGATCAAATGCAGCTTTTTGGGCTTGGCAATAGCAAGAATTTTTTCCGCAAAGCGCCCGTATTCAGTTCCCACCTCAGCCACCACACCATCTTTCGGCAAATATTCCAATATCTTTAATCGACGTTCAACAAAGCGACAATTCTTAACATGATAATCTTGAAGCATTGGGGCCGAAAGCAGGAAGGGATTGTCATCAAAATTATTCCACTTCTCGTTATTCCAGTCCTTCGTCGCTTCTAAAAATCTTTTTTTATATTCTACAAAATCAAACATATTATTCCGCTGATAATTGAACTCGAAGCCGTGGGGAAAATATCTAATCAATACCAAGCATTGTGTAGTCAGTACCTAGGTTTTTTGGCCAATTCAGAAGCAATGACTAAAGTACCTACTACATTTTTTTGACATTTTTGACATGGGGGCAATTTGGTCGGCTACAAAAAATGCTAGGGTAATCCTATTTGATTTTTGAACGAGATTTTTTGTAGAGGAATCCCTGATGCTGTCTAAAAGGAGAAAAGAAAGAAATATTGACTTTGACAAATCCTGAAAGGATTACTATTTAATTTTAAGTTAACCCTATTTTAGTTTAAAATACATTAGGGTTTAATAAATGTGATTAAATAATAGCTGATAGACACTCTGCTGTCAATATATTTTATCGGTCACTTATAATTTAACAGGCTTGCACTCAGGGGGTCTCAAAACAAATGCCACGGATACCTACCTTAACATTCGATCGCGGAACGCTGCTGCTACACCCGCCGCCCAAAGGCAGAGACTGGGTGGACTTTGCGACATGGGACGATCGCGTGGAAAAATACCGCATTCGAGCGATTCACTACCGCCCGCTGGTAGAATGCCTCCAAGCCGAGTGCATTCACTTCACGGACGAAGCTAGGGGATATGAACTACTCGAACTCGTACCCAGCGTGGAAATGCAGCCTTACCCACATCAAGAACAGGCTCTCGCAGCTTGGCAGGAAGCAGGAAGCCAAGGAGTCGTGGTCCTCCCCACCGCTTCCGGCAAAACTTATCTGGCACAGTTGGCCATGCAAATCACTGGTCGCAGTACATTAATTGTAGTACCAACTCTCGACTTAATGCACCAGTGGTATGCTAATTTAAAAGCAGCTTTTCCCGACATCGAAATCGGATTGTTGGGCGGAGGTTCGCGGGACAAAACGCCAATTTTAGTGGCAACCTACGACAGTGCAAGTATTCATGCAGAAACCTTGGGCAATAAATACGGCTTGCTGGTTTTTGACGAATGCCACCATTTGCCAACTGACTTTTATCGAGTAATTTCCGAATATGCGATCGCGCCTTTTCGACTGGGACTGACAGCCACACCCGATCGCACAGATAACCGCCACAGCGATTTGCATTTTCTCATCGGCCCGACAGTATTTAGCAAAAGACCCGAAGATTTGGCAGGCGATGCTTTAGCCGACCATAAAATAGTTCAAATCATGGTAAAACTGTCACAAGAAGAAGGAGCTCGCTACGCCGAATTAATCAACCTTCGCAACGACTTCTTAAAACAGTCGAACATCAGAATATCCAGCCTGGATGGTTGGAAACAGTTTATCATGGCAAGCGCGCGATCGCCCCTAGGACGGCGCGCCATGCTAGCCCACCGCCAAGCCAAAGAAATCGCCCTTTGTACCGAAGGAAAACTGCGAATTTTAGCCAAACTACTAGCAGAACACTCTCCCCAGCGCACCCTTATTTTCACCGGAGACAACGCCACAGTTTACCGAATTTCCCAAGAATTTCTCATCCCCACAATTACCCACCAAACCCCAGTCAAAGAACGCCACGAAATCCTCGATCGCTTTCGCAGCGGCGAATACAAAACCCTCGTCGCCTCCCACGTTCTCAACGAAGGAGTGGACGTTCCCGACGCCAGAATTGCTATCATATTGTCAGGAACCGGCAGCGAACGCGAATACATTCAGCGATTGGGTAGAGTTCTCCGCAAAAGCAGCGATGCAAACAAGTTAGCAATTCTCTACGAAGTCGTCACCGAAGACACCAGCGAAGAAAGAACATCCCAACGCCGCCGAGGAGGAATGCAGCCTCACAAACCCCAACCACAAACACAAATAGAACCGCCAAAGCCAGAATATCAGAAATTAGAAATTGTCAAACCGACACCCATTTACGGAGTCAACCGAGAGACAACCAAAAAAGCAGCAGAATCACCCGCAAAATGGGGAGAAGACAATGATGAAATTCCCTGGTAGCAAGCCTAAACTATTTCTGAACACTCTCTTTCTTTCTCTCTCTTCCCTTCGCGTTCTTTGCGCCTTCGCGGTTCGTTAAAATAAAAAACTATTAACAAATGCTACCCACTGATTTATTAAGTCACCGCCAAAACGCAGAATCAATTATTCCTCTCCGCCTCAAGATAGATGCTAAAAACAATAATATATAATGTCAATCAAAATCTATCAGCTGGTCTGCGGTGCGCCCGTTGCGTAAGTCCCGTCTAAGTCATTTGTTCTAGGTCAGATTCCTCTTCCGTCTCTTCATCCTCGACGATCGCAAAATCGCTGATGTAATCTCGTACGACACGCTCGAAGAACAGGGTGGCCGGTAAGCTCGACCAGTCGCTGTAATGACCGAAACTATAGCGCAGAGATTCCACAAGGGAAGCAAGGCGATCGGGATCGTCATTTTCTTGTCGCAAGGTAACAACAATCTCAAGGGGATTGGGAGTTGTCCACTGACCCAAAAACGGCGGTTTGCTTGCGATTTGGTCAACTTTTAATTTAGCTTTATTTAAAAGTTTGCCTTTAGAATCATCAGATATATTTGCAGCTTCGTCAACTTTTAAATCAGCATTATTTAAAAGTTTGTCTTGAGAATCATCAGCTTTTTTGGCAGCTACGTTAATTTTTGTTGACCGATAGCAACTTTGACCGCGTAATTTACCTGGTTTTTCATTTCTTACAGATAGATAAGCAACACAACCCGTTTGATTAGTTGCACTTAGTCGAAATAATCCCTTTACACTAGAGGCTGAAGGAATTTCAAGCGTTGAAGTCAGTTCTTTTTTTGTCCGCGTATCTTCCAGAGAAGTTTCTGTTAAATATCGGACTTTTTTATCGATAATTCCAGGGGCGAGGTCTTGGCGAATCCGAATCAGCCGCGCGCCTTTCCATTCTTGCTCCATGTGTTCGTACAAGGGGCTTCCAGACTGGGTTTCAAAATTAATCTGATTTGCATTCATCCTGGCATCGGCGAGCCAACGCCAAAGTTGCGCGCAGTTGGAAGAATCAATCATCACTAATGGTTGATTTCCCTCGTCTACAGAATTGGAAATTATCTGCTTGACAAATTTCATGAAACTAATTTCACGCCCCTTTTTGTCAGTAGCCAGTTTCACGGGGGAGATTTGGGAAATGAAGGCGATCGCATCCGAAAACTTACTCCAAGGACTGATTTGTAAACTATTACCCTTCTCATAGGCGCAACACAGTTCAGACTCGCCTGTCTCCACCTTGATGCGCACAGCAATTGCCAAAAATGTGTTGTCAATAAAACCGCGAGCGCGACCTTTCTGTTTGCGGACGATCGTAATTCCGATAATTTCTTTTGGTCTAGCTTCTACTGGAGTGTCTTTGAGCCATTTGTCAACCTTTTCCTTGACATCATCAATGCGGCCAGAATGAGCAGAAAGTAAGTCTTTTAGAGCAGCTTGTACTCGATGGGAAAAATCACCAAGTTGGAGAAGTTCTTTCTCCTTAGTTTTTTTAATCGGTAGCAGAAACTGCACGCAAGAACCGGCGATTGTAGCCAGTGCTTGACGGGAGGAGGGTTTATTCACCGAATCGTCATGTTTCTTGTCTGGATACCATTCCCGCGCCATTACGAGGCAAAAAGTTCGCTGTTTGCGTAAAGCAAGGTCTGTGACGATCGACTCCCATGCTTCTATGCGGTGGCGCGATCGCTCTTTTGCTGTCAAATTTGCACCGGGCAATGACTCTTTGGGCCCGTGAGTCTTTGCTGGCAAACGATTAGCCATGAGTTCGATCGTATCACCCCAGAGAACGCGAATCATCGCTTGGAGCATTTTTAATTCGGTTTGACATTGTTCTTCGTAAAAGACAACAAGCAACAGTTTTTCGTTAGGATATAGCCGACGCATAGCTTCTTGGTTTGCCTGAATTAAAGCTTGGAGTTCTTTTACCTGACACACCAATTCAAGGGCTTTTCTACCTTGGTAAATATTCTCTAACCTAAAATCGAGGTGTTTATTCAGCAAGCTATTTAACTCATCGTCCTTAAATCTTTCTAGGTATTTGGGAGTAAAATCAGGACAGTCGTTTTTTTCGATAATTTCTAAAGCAGCACCTAACATAGTAGGCAGATTAATCATGCGTGAAGCAGCTTGGTTCTTTTTTAAATTGTGAGCTTCACCCTTCTTGAATTCCACTTCCGAGTAACTTTCAAAAATTTTGAATCCCATAGGCTGGAGAATTTCGGCAATCTTTTCAAAAGCTTCTAACTTATCAATCTCCGGTACGCCTACCTTAATCCCATGTTTCCCTTCTTGCAATCCGTTGCGGTAAGTTAATACTACTTTACAGCTTGCTGTTGAAGCTTTACCCAATGCAATTTGAGAACCATCAATGTTTTGATTATCAGGCGTTTTCATCGGGAGTTTTAGCTTGCCGCGCAATGCTTCAAAATCTTTATCGATCGCCCAAAACCAATTTTTCTTTTTGTCCTGTTGATTTTTATCCTGTTTTTCGGACTTAGAAAGCACCGTGTAGCGAAAGGTGCGATCGCTATAATCATCAGAAAAGACAAAGCCGCTAATATTTGCTGAGTTATAGCGTGCAGGTTGTAACCCACTTAACCAGCGGCGTTTGGAAACATCTATCTTCAATAAAGGCTGGTGCAAAGAAGGATAGGTTATGACTTCTAAGCGTACCACCAGACTGAATTTTCCTGTGTGTTTGGGTAGAGTAATGGGATCGGTAATCAATTCTGCCGTTCCAGTTGTGAGGCTACCGCTGCTGGAAATAACGCGCTTCATTGTTCCTAGCCCCTGAAAAATCTCTTTTCCCGCGATCGCACGAGCTGCATAATCAACTAACACGCGATAATCATAATTGTTGCTGTGTTTTGTAGTTCCTGTATTTTGATTCCATTTCCAAGGTAAAACTTGAGACTCAGACGGAGTAATTGTTAACAACTCCTTTCGATCGTGCAAATCTTCCAAACGGTCGATCACTTCCAATAGCCCATCTTCTTTTTCAGAAAAAGGTTTTAGGAAATTTGTTATCCACTCGTTAATAATTGGGCGTAACGCTTTCTGGATATCTTGTGTACTTTCCGAATTTAAGTAAGCAAATGGTTCCGGCTCTTTTACACTTTTGGAATTCAACGAAAACAGACTCAAACCTACATTTGACTGAATCCGCGCTGCACTGTCAAGTCCTACTTCTAACAAACCTAGCAGCGAGGAATAAGGGAGATTTTTACTAGCTGAATCGCTCTTGCAAGCAGCTTTTTGGATGGTCGAAAGCTCATGTAAAGCAGATTTTGTCCAAGCTAGCGTCAAGCCTTTGACTGTTACTGGCTCGATATTATCGGGCACAGTAAAAGCTAGGGGAATTTCTTTCAGACTCTTATTTGCAAGAGGAATGTAAAGAGTGTCTGAAACCACAGTTGCTTCAGTTTCTTCGTCATCATCGGATTCGATTTCGTCAAAAAATTCGTCGTTCATGGTTGCATCTCCAATAATAGTAGTTTCCTTGGCTCCGCCGTCATCATCGAATTCAATTTCGTCAAAAAATTCGTGGTTCATGGTTACATCTCCAATAAAGGTGAAAAATCCTCAAAATCGTCTTCTTCCTCTGTCAAACCTTCTGAATCCCGTAAACTTGGCGGGTAAACTACGCCCTCAATGCGTTGCAGGGGATAGAGAAATGCACCGTAAAGTTCTTGATATATTTCTCGAATCACTGAATCGGGATGCTTGAGGCATTCTTCTAAAATAATTCGCATCTGAACAAGCATACTGTCCCGCCCGGAGTCGGGTTTATCTTCAGTGGATTTAATAGCCCAAGCTGCATCGACAAAGTAAACTTGTACCGGACACCCATTTCGCATCCCGCGCCCGATTGTTTGCAAAATTCCCACCATCTGATTTGCCGTAAACGGTTTGAATAAATCTTCACCCAAACGGCTAGCCATTAGAGGTTCGCGCAACAGCCGATCCGCCGTTTTCCAGAGTTGTTTTCGCGACTGTTTCCAAGCATTAGAAATTGCTGGCAAATCTTCGGCTTCAGTAAAAACTCGACTGTCAAATTCTTGGGTAGCTTTTCCAGCTAGGCTGTACAAAAGTTGCGTATCGTCAGTCGTGGGGTGGGGACGGGTGAGGAAATAAATTGTACCAATGGCTGCATCGAGTTTCCTATCTCCTTTGGTGAAAACAATATTCACACCTCTACCGATCGCCAACAGCGGAAAAATGATAATATCGCAAGTTTCATCATCTCCTAAAGCCTCGCACTGAGCCGTTGTGACGAAATCAGTAGGTTGCTCTCCGTTTTTGAGAAACTTAACAACTGCTTTGGTTCGTTTGCCGATGTCTGGATAATAATCGTTGATAAATTTCTTAATGTTCCGAGCTTGTTCGTAGCTGTTAACAATTAAGGCAGCTTTGCGGTAAATACCATGTTGCAAGTCAAAGTTGCGGATTGATTTGTAAATTTCCGATTTCTGATTGCCTCCCCGCACCAGTGCGTCTACCATTTTTTCTAAATTGCGATCGCGCCGATCGTTGCCAGCACCGCTATATCGGAGAGGTTCATCGCGGGATTCGCGATCGGGCAGCCATTTGAAGCGGTAGATGCTCTTTTTGGGATCGTGTTCGGTTTGGCGCGGTTTCAGCAGATAATCCGGCCCCGAGTTAATGTGATAAGCAGGACTTGCTTCGAGAAATGAGGTAGCTGAAGTCATTAAAACCGCCGGCCCTGTCAGTTGGCCATCTGCCTCAAATAACTGATGAAAACGGTGCATTAACATCCGAGGCGCGCCCACAAAAATAATATAAGACAGTTCCACATTTCGGGCTTGACTTCGAGTAGTTTGTGCCGATTGGAAACTGTATTTTACCCCAGAAAAAGACCCTAAAATATTCTCAGGAATCAGTTGTCGCAGTTCCGGCGTTGCCGTTGATTCGACAATCGGTTCCCGAATCAGTCCTTCTGCTACCATTGTTCTAGTTTGCGGTACGATCCGCTGATAGCCTAAAATCACGAAAGTGACGCAAACAAGTAAGGTAATTGTATCCTGAGCTTCGCCTGATGTAGTGCCACCCTTAAAACACAAAGGCAAAAACAATTCGGCAATTTCTTTGACAATTTTGTCGCGCCGTTCGATCAGATTCTCCGCTAAATAACGGCGAAAATAAAGAATCTGAGTTTCCCACTGCTGTTTGAGGGTTTCGGGGTTGATTCCCAGGCTTTGAGCGCAGAAATCCAGGTTGAGGCGATCGTGCGGTTCAATGCCAGTGCGATCGTAAAAAGCATGGTAAGCTGCTGTTTCCCAGAATTGAGTTAAGGCTCGACTTTTGCTAAATCCCTGTTTGACTTCCTCTTCGTCGAGGCGATCGCGTTTAGAAGTTTTCTCATAGCCATCCAACAAATCGCTGACAATTCTCAGAACGGTTAATAACTGATTCTCGTAACGTTGGCTCACTCGCGATGAGGGCATATTTTGAACGGCAGTAATTAATGATGTATTGCGATCGCCAAATTCCGATAAATTGCGGCTGTAAAGTTCTACATTGCGGTCGAACAATCGATAGTTTTCTCCGCGAGCAAAAGGATTGTGAATTTGCTCTTGAATGGCTAAATGGATAGATTCTTTCGCCCCGGAAAGTTTTAAAGTTGCTGCACCGTAAGCATCCAGATTGGATTGCACCATATCTGCTTCGTCAAAAACTACGACATCGAATGTCCGGGCAATTAATTCAAAATAACGAATGCGATCGCGAATGGCATGAGGTGGAACTTCAGTATCCATTGAAAGAACGTGACCGACCCAAATATCAGCATCTAGCAACTCGCGGGGTGCTTTGTGGCGGCCGCACATCGTCCAAACCGGACAAAGATACTTTTTCATTTGCCCTTTTTTGCCCCCGCTTTGTAAAATTTCGTTGCAGGGTGCTTTACCAAATTCCCACATCGAAGTATCAGCAGTAGAAAACGCAGGTAAGACGCAATTTAAGCCAAAAACTTCTGCCTGTTCCAAACTATAGCCAAAGCCGCCATTTCCTCCTGATGCTGCGATCGCCTCGGCAATATTGTCAGCGTGTCGGCGGCGAGTTCCATCGCTTTGACCGACTAGCATTCCCACTTTAATTTCATGAAATGCTAGTTCTGCCATGTACTGTCTAGAAACTTCAATGGAGGGAAAGACAAACATCGCTTTATAACCGCGTTTTCCCAACCATACAGCTATTAATACCAGCAAAGTTGTTTTGCCCGATCCGGGCAGTCCAATTAAGTGCTTGATGCCTTCTAATTCGATGACTGTTTCTTCCCGCAAACCCTTGCCAATTTCTGGCACTTTAAGCGCAAAATGTTGAAACCGTTTTACCCAGTTACCCTGTCTTTTTTCAGGGTGATTTGCTTCGCGTTCATCCATCTCAACTGCTAACTCGTACAGTTCCGCAAGGGGAATGCGGATTTTTGCTTTCGGCAAGCGATCGAGGGAATGGGTGCGGCGCGGCGCAAGCGGGGCTGCGATCGGTCCAATTGGCACTCTCGCTGCTGTTGTTTCTTCACCTAAAGCAACGGCCATTTGCTGGCGGGGATCGGCAAAGGTGGCGCTGTAAAATTGGTGTGCCAAAGGCTGGCCCAGAATTTGACGGGCTTGGGCAATTAAAGGGTCTTCTAGGGGGTCTGTGCGTTCAAAGTGAAGTGTTTCTAAGTTAATTTTATAGGTTCCTTGAGTTTTGTTGCGGTAGTGGCGATCGTTATAAATAGCAACTGCGTGTTTCACTGACTGTTCTGTCACGTAAGCCAGCGACATCAGGCGCATATTGAAAATGGCTTGGCGGGCTTTTGCCAACGCGGGTGCATTGATGATACTCGCCATTCCCGATATCGTTAAAGGGGCATATTCTAGGGAATTAGTCTCAATAAATTCTGCCATCAAGACACACAGCCAGCAAATGCGATCGACCCCAGTCCAGAAATCCGGTTTAGTTCTCATATTTGATTTTCTTTAACAACTGTATGACTTGTGAAACAGACAGAATTTCGAGAGTAGCAGGCTCGCCTTTTTTATCGATCGCAGACTGGAAAGTAGAGAGGTAATCTGGCCGCTCCTCAATTAATTGGTCGCTGACGGCAATGATGCGGCGGCGGTAGTGAACCAGCCCCCCGATGCCAGTGCGGTTGAGGCGCAAAGCAAGGGTGACAGGACTGGTGTATGACTTAGCATCGATGCCGATCTTGCGATTGTTAATTGCGACATCGCACAGGTCGGATTCTGGGTAAAGTTCGGCATCGAGTCCGTTTTTTATGGCTGCCTCAAAAATTGCTAATTCGTCGATCGCCGGCCCAGTCCAATAGGTTAAAATTTGCGGCTGGGCAATGAGCAAGCGGTCTTGGTTTGGGTCTAATTTCTCCGAAACTTTTGCTTTTGAGGAGTTGTGACCGAGGCATTGGCGAATCGGACATCGCCCATCGGGAAAAAGTTTTCGATCGCGATAGGGGCGCATCAGCGTACCGCAATACGCGCAGCGATGAGCGTGTCCGTCAATTAACCAGACATCCGGCACGCTATCAAAAAAGGTATCAACAATCATTCCCTGTAAAGGGGTTAAATCGTTGTCACGCAAGTAGTCTAAGAGTTGGTGTTCTCCGATGAGCGATCGGCTGCCAAATAGCGATCGCAAAGCCGTATAAGCTTTGTGCTGGCGGCGAATTCCCAATCGTTCAGTTGCCTCGCGCAGCCGTTGGTACAGGCGGTGTTCGATGATATTATCTTCGCCAAAAGTACCTTTACTGTTGGCAATTGCTGCACAATCTGGGGTCGGGACTCGCAAGTCTGGATCGATCAGAATTACTTGACTAGAGTCAAAATCGGCGTGACAAAAGATATCTAAGCCCCACCGATCGAGGGGATATCTAGCACGTTCCAAAACAGTATGCACGCAAGCGGCGCGATCGCTTTGTCCGGATTCGATATACAGCCGACCCAACTTGCACATAGCCCGATAAAGTTCCGGTGGCATACTATCGTCTTGGCGAACGATGTCTCGATTGAGAATTCTTGTGTATTGTCGCAGAATTCCCTGGGCCAGCAATATAACAGTATCTTCAGCGAAATCGATCGTGCTGGCGTGTCCTGTGGGTAATGGCAATGTCGTTGTTTGCATTTGTGGCAACCAGGTTGGGTATTGACCATCAGCCTCGGCAAGAATTTGTTGTTCCAAAGTTGCGTCCGGGAATGACGGTAAAACTTGAGCGATCGCCGCCAGCGTCCAGCCCCGCTTCAGCAGCAGCGCCACTGCCAATCCCTCCAGAATCTGGCGAAATCTAAATTCTTGCCCTTTGGGTTGCGACAATAGCTGCTTCGATCTCCACAGGCGGACAGTCCGCACCGCAGGCGGTTCCACAGACAACCCAAGCTGCTCAATTTGGCGCTTAAGTTCCTTGGCGATCGCCTCAGCAGTTCCCTGCCACTGACGAATATCCTCAAAGTCCATGACTGTACAGCACCTAGATTTTTACACTTTCTAGGTTAACACTAAACGATGTAATCAAAAATGTCAACCAGTTTTTCCGCCCTATAGCGACAAACCGGTTAAAAATGGGTTATTTGCCCTGAAAGCTTCCCACAGCAAAGATTCCAAAAGCGGTATAACTAAACAAATACCCATCATCAGCGTTAATCAGCGTTCATCTGCGGTCAAAAAATAAAATATTTGTTAACAAATGCTACCCACTGATTTATTAAGTCACCGCCAAAACGGAGAATCAATTATTCCTCTACGCCTCAAGATAGATGCTAAAAACTTAGAAGCAGCTAAGGAAACGATCGACTGCTTCCAAGAGTCGATCGGCAAAACCCAAGGCGAACTAGACGGACGCTTGCTAGAATTAGAAGGCGACAGCCCCGATTATCGGCTGAAACGGGGATTAGCGCACCTGCTGAAAAGCGGTTTCTGCACCTTAGAAGTCATCAGTCCCCTAGAACCCTCAGAGTTGAGACAGCGGGTTTTTGCATTGTCCGCGCGTGAGACTCCCAGCCCTCAATCCACCCAATTAACCCTGGAAAAAGTAGCAAATGAACTCAGCCAAGAGTTAAACAGAGAAGTTTTTCCTCACGAAATCACTACAGGTTTATACGCCGATTTAAACGAAAACAAAATCCTCACTGAGTTTAATCCACCAACACCCGAAAACTTGCTTCACAAATACAATCTTTCTCAAGTTCAAGGCATATTTTACCGAGCAAGTCAAGTCCAATTAACCGCCCACCGCAACGATCCGGGAGAATACAAACTCTTATTCCGCTATCTGAAACTATTTCAATTAATGACTTACATCGAAGGCGATGCAGACCACGGTTTTACACTGACAATAGACGGCCCTACAAGCTTATTCAAACCCAGCACCCGCTACGGCTTAGCCCTGGCGAAAATGCTGCCCGCCCTGCTGCACGTCACCAAATGGAGTATGCACTCGACACTGCACACAAAAGACCCTTTTAGCGGCGTTTTGAAAACAGGTAAATTTACCCTAAATTCCGACTGCGGTTTAGTCAGCCACTATCCCCCTGGCAAGCCTTATGATAGTATGTTAGAAGCAGCATTTGCTGAAAGATGGAATTCCACAAAAACCGAGTGGCAACTAGAGCGAGAAGTTGATTTAATTCCGATACCAGGTAGCGTGATGATTCCCGACTTTCGGTTAGTGCATCCCGACGGGCGAGTATTTTTATTAGAAATAGTTGGCTATTGGCGGCCCGAGTATTTGCAAAAGAAATTTGCCCAAGTACAGAAGTCAGAATGCGATCACCTGATTTTAGCTATTTCCGAACGCCTGAATTTAGAAAAAGCCGGGGTGAATGTAAAAGACGTGCCAGCAAAAGTAGTCTGGTTTAAAGATAAATTGTTGCCCAAATCAGTCCTGGAAGTCCTCGAAGAGTAACCAATCCGCGCATCAGTTGCAAACTTCTTTCTTTATTTCTCTCTCTCTGCGCCCTCTGCGCCCTCTGCGGTTCAAAAAAATCCTCCTCAAAAAACATCGCACATTCCCAGCTATACTAAAATGGGAATTCACCCAAATCCTTGCCACCGCATACTCTCACCCTAAAACCGATTGAAAAATGGCAGACACAAGTATTGTCGAAAGAATCAAAAAGCTTTTAGCCCTCGCCACCTCATCAAATGAAAACGAATCGACTGCTGCGGCCGAAAAAGCTTCCCTTTTACTGGCACAGTACAATCTCAGCCTCGCGGATTTAGGGCCAAATCACCAAGAAGAGATTGAGGAAGACTCAGTTGAAACAACATCGAAATTTGTCACTTGGAAAATGATGCTGCTTTCGGGAATTGCCGACGCTAACGGTTGCAGTGCAATGCGAAATACTTATAATGGCAGTATGTTTTTGGTGGGAACTTCTACAAACCTGATTGTTTGCAAACACCTGTACGAGTATTTGAGTTCTGCGATTGAAAAAAGGGCTAAATACCGCAAAGGAAACGGCAGGGGGTTGGCGTATCTGAATGCTTTTCGGGTTGGATGCGCGACGAGGTTGAGACAAAGATTGTTGGAACAAAAACAGGAGATGGAAAAGTCGGGGATTCCGGGTTCGGGGGATGCGGCGGCGACTCCAGGGATTGTAGTGCGATCGATGTTTGAGAAAAATCAACAGGCGATCGCCGATTATCTAGAGGGCCGACGGGTTAAAATTAGAACGAGAACAGATTCTCAAGTCAGCAGCGCGGCGGGTTTTTATTCGGGGTATGAAGTGGGCGACAAAATTAGTTTGCACAAGCAAGTGCAGCCGCAAGGGGATATGAAACAACTCAATGAATCTCTGTGAGTTTAAGTAGAGTTAGCCATTCAATTTATACTGTTAATCCCTCATTAAAAAAGATAGGTGGATAATTTGAGGAGCATTTATTTATTCAAGTATTTATTCAAGTTGAGGATAAGGTAAAAACATGACAGCTTATGATGTAACTATTGCTAAAATTAGCCAACTGCCAGAGTCACTTGTTCAAGAGGTGAATGATTTCATTGACTTTTTGCTCCTCAAATACAACAGTGAATTACCACAGCTTACTGAATCCGACTTTTCTGATTATTTAAAGAATTTAGAAGCCTACGAAGAAAACTTAGCCCGTGGAGAGATTCAATGGTAGCAGCTTCATCAGTAAATCCAACATATACAAGAGGAGATGTCGTGTTATGCGATTTGAATCCGGTAGTTGGTACGGAGCAAGCTGGTATCAGACCTGTTGTCATCTTACAGATCGATCCCGCTAATGCAGTAAGTCCTCATACTATTATTGCACCGTTTACTACAAAGATTCGTCGCGCTCTTTTACCTTCTCAGGTATTTGTTCCATCTGGAGTTGGGGGGTTAAATCAAGATTCAGTAATACTTTGCGAACTATCAAAAGCGCTCGCTTTCTTCGCTGAAAAAACATTCTTTTGTAAACCACCTACATTCCCATGAACATCAACCAAAAACAACAATTTATTTATGAATTTGCCGATCGAGCTCAAGATCACCTAACTACCATCGAACAAGGATTACTCAACCTGCAAAATTTACCAAACACCGACTTAGTTAATCACATACTTCGCTCAGTTCTATCCCTCAAAGAAGGAGCAGAAGTAGTCGATTTAGACACTATCCAAAATTTTACCAAAAACTTGCAATATTGTCTGGAAGTTTTGAGAGACTATCCTCAAATTAAAGTTGACGTAGAACTAGAATCACTATTTCTCCAAGGTTTTGATATTATAGATGCCTTAGTCCAAGAATCTACTACTCCCTGCGGTCTGGATCGACAAACAAATCAGCAGTTAATTGACCAAGGACAACCTATTTTTGAAATGCTAAATGAGCGTTTAAACGAAATTATTAATCCCTTTTTACCATTTTCAGAAATCGAGCAAATATTTCCTCTGACTTCTGCCGTGCAAGAAATTGCTGCCACATATAAAAAAAAGGTCAAAGTCAAAATCAAAGGTGGTGAAATCTTAATCAGAGAATTAACAATAAAAAACTTCTCAAGACTCCTAAAACACTTCATTAATAATACCATTTTGCCAAATAAGTGCTACAATGCCAGAAAAATAAGGGATATTTTATGAAGGTCAACTATCAAGAA
>NZ_JAUBVJ010000113.1:0-21979 GCF_036702785.1 Microcoleus sp. AR_TQ3_B6
GAGAGCTGTCATTCTTGAGTGCATTCAATTTACACTAATGCACCTTTTTTGTCTGTCTTAGTCTCAACTCCAGTTGTTAGTGACATTTTCATAATTTGTTATTCCTGATTTGTGGATATTATCTTAACATTTGAGCAGCGGTAAGTACGGAAGAACCGGAAAGATAGAGATTTAACTTGTGCGATAACTTCTTGAGTTATGGTGTCCTGTTCAAATCAGAGAGGTTTCGGTGTATTCAGTTTTCCTTTGGGTGGCTGACGATTTTATTTGTCAAAATTAAACTGGTCTCAGACAGGTTTATTGCCATCCATTAAAACTTGGAAAACCTGGCGGCTGGCTCGAGAGAAGTCGTCCATTAACAAACGTTTGCGACTTGACGGCTAATCTTTGAATTCTGTTTCTGTCCAGAGGAATTGATTGTTGGGAATTAGGGTTGTTTCGCAGGGGCATTGCAAGTTTTGAACGAGGTGTAAAAAGGTCGATGGTTCGGAGCCATCACCCGCACTTCGGTGATATTGTAAGCTTGTATCCAAGCTTTGAGAGGTGCTTCAAAGTCCCCCGATGTTGTGTAAGTGACTTGGCAGCCCCCGCCGCGCAATTCTTCAGCGAAGTGTACGGCAGACCAAATTAATACTAATTTTTGTCGGTGGTAGCGAGGCTGTTGAACGTGCTGGCAAGATTCAATTAAAATTAGGGGTAGGGAAGATTTATCATCTGTGCGGTTGACAGCAGCTTGGTTCTGCCAAACTCGATCGCCTAATATCCAAACCCCAACAGTCATTTTACTTTTTTTACCATGAAACTTATCTTTTACTTTTTCTGAGGGCGGGTTGTCTATTCAGAAAAATGAATGGGTTGAAAACTACAACCTCAAAACTCATAATTTTTCCGCTTCTGGGGAGAACGTACTACAGCATAACATTGATTTCCAAAGATAGGGACACCGACCAGCAAATTTAAATCTTATGTCGGTGTATCCTTCAGATGTTAATAACTTGGTCAGCGTGTCTACTGAAAAAAATTTAATGTGACCGTTATCCCAAAGTACGGTAAAATGTTGATCTAGTTTGCCAAAAACAGCTAACGCCAGGTTTTTTAAATACCCGTGATAGGGTGTGGAAATAATTAGTTTTCCTCCCGGCTTGAGGCATTTTTTTGCTGTTTTTGCTAGTTCTTTAGGATAAAGCAAGTGTTCGATTACTTCAATGGCTAAGACAACATCAAATGAGTGCAGCAGCTCGGTACCGGGGAGGTCGTAAATATCTGCTTGGATAAACTGACACTCGGGGAAACTTTGACGGGAGATGGCAATTCCGGGTGCAGAAGTGTCAACGCCGACAACTTCGCAGCCGTGATCGGCGATGACGTGACTGAGGCTGCCATTGCCACAGCCGAGATCCAAAACTCTGAGTTTTGTCTGGCTGGCCTCCTGAAGTGTCGCCAGCATTTCTAAAAGGGGAGATACCAAATAAGCGTGATGATATCTGGGACGGTTGTTTGTGTAATAATACGTATAATTATTGCTAAAGTTTTTTTTCATCGATTAAGCTATGGAGATTATTGCCGAGACCGCCAAATTACGGAGCGTGGGTGCACTGTTTGGGCCAATGTTCGCCACCTTAGGGTGGTCAGAGTCGATTTGCTGCTCGATCATCTCATTCTTTGTGTTTGACAGGTGAAGTAGTGTGGTCACCGAATCAATCGGATGGTCAAAAGAAATCTTTCACAGGGTGCAAAATCTCGAATCGCCCATTCCATCCGCCATCTCTGGTCTATCTCAAGAAGGCATTCGGAAAGAAAAAGTCCGATAGAGCAAGAATTCTCTCCGTACACTAGCGGGAGACCAAACTTTTTGCCTCTTAACTTCGGCCGAGTGCATCTATGCGATTCTAGCTTCAAACAACTGTGGTATGTCCACCCGAGGCTTTTTTGCAGCCTGAAAAATTGGCTCCTGGGCGATCGGGTGCCAGTCGCTCCCAGAATAGAGGCTGGAAGTGTGACCGAAATCACAGGCCTTGGCCGGCACCAATTGCTTAGCATCTTTAAGCCCACACACTTAGAATCGAGATTACTACAGTGGCTTCTATAATTGTGTTTAAATCTTGTTGTGAAGCTGTGTTGTCCCGTCAGCAGAGCACCCTAGACAGATTCACGCTTTCGGTCTGGTTTATTTCACTTTAATAGTCGCTGTTGGGTGTTGCACCTTAATTTAGATATTTCTTATGGTTAATTTAGGTCAATCCTCCTTTCGCCGTATTTTACTGTCGCGGATTTTATTGCTCAGCGTACCTGTTCTACTGGTGGGGGAGTATGTCACCTATCGCAAGGCACGCTCGACGCTTCTGGAAACTGCTCGTCAAAACTTGACAGAAAGTGCAGTCAGAAAAGCAGAAACTATTGAACAGTGGGCGAAATCGCTGAAGTCGAATCTGATCGGGGCTTCGGAAAGCTCGATGTTGCAGTCTGTAGATCCGAAGGATTATCAAAAGTTTATTGCGCAATTAGGGCAGCGGTTGCCAGCGCAGGTTGATTGCTTGCAATTGACTAATTTACAGACAAATCAAGTGATAGCAAGCACTTGCGGGCAGCAGCCGATTCAGTCGCTGCCCGCAAAATTTTGGCCGCCAGTACAGCAGCAGCAAACGCTGCTGGATGACAAGAGCGTTTACATCAGTCTGTCGTTGCCTCACCAGCGACAGGGGAAAGCAAACGACCAAAACGTGGCTTTGGCTGCTGAGGATTTTCCAGGTGCGGGTAAAGAAGGCAGCGAAAGGCAAGCGAGTTTGGTGTTGAGCGCTCCTGTTTACATTCGTCAGGGCAACAGCCTGCAGTTGAGTTATGCTTTGAGTTTGCAGTCAGCCCTGCCTGTGCAAACCAGCGCTCCTAAGGGGTCTCTAGCCGGCTATACGGTGGCGATCGACCAAGATGGGACGATTTTGGCGCACCCGAATATCAACCGCGTGGGCCGGAATATCGACGCCGAGGCAGATGCCGATCGACTAAAAAGTATTGTCAGAAGGGCGATCGCCGGCGGACAAGCTTTTCTCCACCTATTTTCCTTTGAAAGAAATGGTGTAGAGTTGCTAGCAGGGTACGCTGCTATCCCGAGTCCTTTAACTAAACAAGAGAACAGCAAGTGGATTATTTTAGCTGTTTCTCGTTTAGATTACGCTCTGTCAGGTTTGGAAGAAATTCAGCAAGTTTTATTTAATTTAATTGTCGGTTTGGTTGCTGCTAGTATCATCGCGACTTTATATCTGTCTCGCGACTTGGCGCGTCCTTTGGAAAAACTGAGAGACTACGCGCTGAATGTAGATACAGAAGCGCCGCCGGCCGTGCCGCAAAATTTCAAAATTAGGGAATTCAATCAGCTATCAGAAGCACTAAACAGCATGGTGGAGGGCCTCAGATCCAGGGCAAAAGCATTGGAAATCAAAACCAAGGAAGCGGAAGTCAAAACCAAGGAAGCGCAAGTCGCAACCGAGGAAGCGCAAGTTGCCAATCGGTTAAAAGATGAATTTTTGGGCAATATTTCTCACGAATTGAGAACGCCGCTCAACGGGATTATTGGTTTAATTCAACTGGTGCGGGACGACTTCTGCGATAGCCGAGATGAAGAAATGGAATATTTACAGCAGGCTCACGACTCGTCAAAGAAATTGCTAAATATTATTGATGATATTTTGGATATTGCTAAAATAGAAGCCGGCATTTTCGCCATAGACTTCAAAGTAGTTGATATTACCCAGGTACTTCAAGAAGCGATTGATTCGCAAACACTTAAAATCGAGGAAAAAGGTTTGAAGTTAAGTTGGCTTAAACCAGACGATAAGATTATTGTTCGTGCCGATCCGGAGAAGCTAAAACAGGTGTTTGTACACGTTTTGAGCAATGCGGTTAAGTTTACAAAGTCTGGCAGCATTAGTATATCTGTGCGGCTAGAATCGAGGAAGAAATCTGCTAGTTTAAACGGCAGTGCGGAAAGTACGACTGGCCAGGGCGGTCAAAGGGATTGGGTGGTGGTGACAATTAAAGATACGGGAAAGGGTATCGCTCCAGAGCAGCAGCAGAAATTGTTTCAACCTTTTGTGATGGTTGATGGTTCTAGAACTCGCACTGAAGGCGGTAACGGTTTGGGCTTGGCTATCTCCCTAAGGATAATGGAATCTATGAGCGGAAGCGTTACCCTCGACAGCGCGGGTGAGAATCAAGGTACTGCGGTGATGATTTCTTTGCCAGTCTATCACCAGTCAAGTTTTTATTTTGACAGCCATGACTTGGTAACGGAAAATGGAAATGTCAAAAGTTTATGAGTGCTTTTCTCAATCTAAAATCTAAAACCTAAAATCTAAAATGGTATGAGGGGCTGTCCGCCGAGTTCGAGGGATTTGCTCAAAGTGCTCAGAATCCGGATTAATTCGACGGAGGCGCAGCCGGAAGAGGTAGGACAGGGGGTATTAGTTTGCACGCAGTTGAGGAAGCGATCGCACACTCGCTGCAGCGGTTCTGCCGATTCTAAATTCAACACTTCGCGGTGTCTGAGGCTCAGGGGCTGTGGGGCGATCGCACTTTGAAAAGAGTTATTCTGTTCCCCCCCGCAATCTGAAGTGCCGCGCTGCACAATCAGGGGAGTTTCTGGCGACATTTCATCAAAAATCAAGGTTCCTAAACTGCCAACAACTGTTAAGCGCCTTTGTTTGTCGGGATTTAGCCAGCACAGGTGAATAAATGCTTGAAATCCGTCGGGATAGGTGAGCGTTACCAAAACTAAATCTGCTAGTCCTTCTGCAGGATTAACAGTCAGCAGTGAAGGAGCAAATTGATTTTCTATTTTTGTGGCTGCTTCTTTATTTATTCTTTCTTCCTTGTTTAGACGGACATCGGACGACTTCCATCGGACTTCTTCCTTCGGAAATACAGTGCCCGTTGCCCTTACTAGAATTGGCGTTTGTTGCAGCCAAGTATTGAAAATAGCGATATCGTGAACTGCCAAGTCCCAAAGAGCATCAACGTCGTGCCGCACCGGTTCAAAATGGGTGCGCTGGGCGTAACCGTAGCGCAATTTTCCGAGTTGATGCTGTTGAATAATTCTTTGGCCTCGATCGACTGCTGGATGAAATAGATAAGTGTGGTCAACGAAGAGTTGCCGCTGCTGTTTTTCTGCTAATTGACAGAGTTCTATTGCTTCAGTGAGGTTGAGGGCGAGGGGTTTTTCTGCTAAGACATGGTAGCCTTGTTGCAGGGCTGCTGCTGCGAGGGTGTAGTGTGTGGAAGCTGGAGTGGCGATCGCCACAGCTTCCAGTCCCGGCAATGCTTGCACTTGAGACCAATCGGCAGCTAGAATCACCGAGGCATCGAGATTAAACTGTTTTTGGACGGCCACCAATGAATCTCGATTCGGGTCTACGACCGCTAAAACTTGACTGTTGGGATGGTTGAGAAAGTTGCGAATTAGGTTAACTCCCCAGCGGCCCGCACCCAATACAGCTATTCCGATTTTCATTGATTATAATTTCAAAAATCGCACATAAATTATAGCATATTTTGTGATTATTATCTATGTTTTCACTCACAAACACTGTTGACTTTTGGCAGTAGTTGTTGGTTATTGGTTATTGGTAAGCTGTTACGCATTTAAACTTTATATTCTAGCAACCGAGGACGCTTGCACTACCCGGGATTCACGATTACCCAACAACCTATTTAGATGCTTAACAGCTTAGCAGCTAACAAATAACCAATAAATGATCGCACCAGTCAACAGTCAATCGATTTGAGATTTGAGATTTTAGATTTTAGATTGAACTGGTTCCGAGGTCGAGCCTATACAGCGATATAAGCGAGGAAGAGCCTCAATTGCGGAGGAAAATTCGAGGCACAGCCTCCTTTCTCTGTGTTATCAGGTAGAGCCTGGAAGTCAAACAACACAGTCAACTCTGACCAGTCAACAGTCAACTCTCAACAGTCAACTGACTACCAACTAATTTATTGAAAGCTGCCTGAGCTGCTGCTTGTTCGGCCGCTTTGATCGATCGACCTTTTCCATCTGCTACCAACTTTCCCTGAATGAGAACTTCTGCGGTAAAACGAGCCTCTGGGTCCTGCACTGTCCCGGTTTCTTGCACGCTATACTTGGGCAAAGTTTTGTATTTGCCTTGAGTCAACTCTTGGAGAGCAGCTTTGTAGTTTTGGCGGGCTGGATCGCTGCGGATTTGGGCCGCTAGGCGTTGAAAGTGAGAATCCAGCCAAGGGCGAATTAATTCTAAGGTCTGGGTGCTCAAATAAAGCGCAGCCAGTACCGCTTCCAAAGCATCGGCCAGCCGGGGTTCAGCGCCTGTTTTGTCCGAGGCGGCGCTGGTGGAAACAATTAAATATCGATCGAACCCGTAACTTTCAGCGATTTTAGCAAGAGTGCGATCGCTCACCAAGATCGATCGAATAGCAGCAAATTCCCCCACTGTACAGTCGGGATAAATCTCAAACAACAATTCCGACGCCGCCAGCCGCACAACTGCATCCCCGACAAACTCTAGTTGCTCGTAATTTGCTTTAGCTGACGCGCTCGCATGAGTCAAAGCTAAATCGAGGAGATGCCATTTTATCGAAGCATCCTTCAGAAGTCCCAATTTTTGAATTAATGTTTCAAGTTGCTTTTGGCGACCCGGATAAATCAGATTCATACTGCAGAAAAAAGAAGGAAGAAGGAAGAAGGAAGAAGCAATCGACCGCATCGGGAAAGTACAATTAAAAACATCCTCACCATCAGGGCAGTTGCTATATTAATAAAAAGCTTTGCCTTGAAAAAATAAAGATTTCTTATGGTGCTTGTGGTCAGATCTGTCAAGGTGGTGAAGAAGTGCCTCCAACGCTGGAAATGTCGGCTTCGGGCGATCGATAAATCTTCTTCATTTTATAGACTCTTAGCAATAAATAACATCTCAAGAATAAAGCTCAACGGTTACGATGACGCCAAGAGGTTGACTCCACCTTGACAGGTCTGGCTATAAGCACCTTACCCAAAATTGAGGGGGGGAAAAAGTCGGACATAAGCCGGGTTCTGTTCTCTCAACTGCAAGCAGCTTTCGAGGGCAGTTATCTATCTGGGACGCCTGTTACCAGACGCCTCAAGCGGTACCAAACAACGGAACCGGTAAAAAACCAACCATAGTCCCTCCGACCTTGCTCCCAACTGGGGTTTACCTAGCCAGCACCTCTCGATGCTGCTGGTGCGCTCTTACCGCACCTTTGCACCCTTACCCCCTTACACTTTGCGATTTTCGATGCTCGATTTTTGATGCTATCTCAAATCTCTTTTCTCAAATCTCAAATCGGGGGGCGGTATCTTTCTGTGGCACTATCCTCACGATCGCTCGCACTGGGCGTTACCCAGCAAGTTTGGTTTTTCGGGAGCCCGGACTTTCCTCAGACCAGCTTTCGCTAATCCGCAACCGCCTGCGCCTACTTTTTCCCCAGATTTATTGTACGCGATCGTTCGTCAATCAATTTGGGATTTGAGATTTACGATTTTAACTTGTCGCGCACTTAATTTTGACATTTGTGTTTATTCAAACTCTTGTGCAGTGTACCCGAAAGCCCGCCAAACCATTAAATTTCAATGCAACTCAGCTTAAATTCTCTCACGGATGAATCGGGAGGATTAAAAATTTGGGGTTTATGATGCAAGGATTTATGACACGGCTTCAACTAGGGGCAGGCAACCTTTTTACCTAACAGGCTTTTGAATTCTTCAATCCTCAATCCAAAATCTCAAATCTCAAATCTTAAATTTGGTTACTTCACGGAGTCATCTTTGACAGTAGAAAAGTTTTCAAACCAGCCGCGCCGCCAGAAAAAGTAAACTAAAGCCGAGGCTATCGCTACCATCAGCGCCCAACAAAGCGGATAGCCAAAATACCAATTCAGTTCCGGCATATTCCAAGGAGATTTCTCTGTATTGAAATTCATCCCGTATACTCCTGCCACAAAAGTTAGAGGAATAAAGATACTAGAAATCACTGTCAGCAGTTTCATAATTTCATTCATTTTATTGCCAACCGATGACAGATAAACATCCATTAAACCCGAAGACAACTCTCGATAGGTTTCCACCATATCCATCACCTGCACCGTGTGATCGTAACAGTCGCGCAGGTAAATTCGCACCTCGGGACTAATCAAATCACTGCTATCTCGAATCAAAACATTAATTGCATCCCGCTGAGGCCAAATTGCGCGGCGCAGCGTCAGCAATTCTCGCCGGATTTTATAGATTTTTTCCAGGGTTCTGCGGGTGGGGTTCACCACCACTTCATCCTCTAGTTCTTCTATGCGCTCTCCGTAAACTTCTAATACAGGGAAAAATCCATCTACGATCGAATCTAACAGAGTATAAGCCAGATAATCTGCTCCGTGCTTGCGAATAGTTCCTTGTCCTTTACGAATGCGCTCGCGCACGGGACTAAAACAATCATAGTCGGGTTCTTCCTGAACAGTTAACAGGTAATGCTTGCCCAAAATAAAACTTACTTGTTCTTTATGAAAAGTATCTGATTCTGGATGCAGCATCACCATCCAAGCAATGATTAAAATGTGTTCTTCATAATCTACAACTTTCGGTCGCTGCGGAACATTAACTACATCTTCCTGAGCCATTACGTGCAAATTAAATACTTCGGCCATTTGCCGCCAAGTTTCTTTGTTTCCCAATCCCAACACATCAACCCAAGAAACCGATGCTGTATCTAAATACGCAGCAGCTTCTTGAGGATTTGCCAAGTGGGCGCGAGTAGCTGCTGTGTCGCAATAGTCAATTAATACAATCTCCGGAGGCGGCGCATCCGGTTCTAAGTCGAGAGTTCCCGGCAGCGCCCCCGGATCATCATAAAAATAGTCAACGTAGGAATCATCATCATAATCATCTTTAATCGGTTTGGCAACTGCGCTAGAAGTATTTATGCCTTTGTATACCATGTTGATATTCCTGACGTTCAGTATCTTTAATTAGGTTATCATTTTTATCCTACAACTACCCATTACCCATTACCCATTACCTCTGCCGAATTGGAATCTCGATCGCGAATTCCGTTCCCCCTCCGGCCGCGTCCTTGCAGCGCAGTGTGCCCCCGTGTCTTTCCACCACAATCTGATAGGAGATAGACAGTCCTAAACCAGTACCTTTGCCCACTGGTTTAGTAGTAAAAAACGGGTCAAATATCCGAGATCTAACAGACTCTGCCATTCCCGACCCGTTATCTGAAATTGCTATCACAACCCGAGTGTTGTCCAAAACCTCCGTGCGAATGCTAATCCCAGGCAATGGGTCGTCACTTAAAGGTAAAGTCGGAAAATCTTGCTGTTGGACATCCGAAGAACTCGCCAATTCTAACTTCCTCTTCCTGACATCTGCTAAAGCATCAATAGCATTATTTAAAATATTCATAAACACTTGATTTAACTGTCCGACGTAGCACTGTACTAGGGGCAGTTTCCCATATTGTTTAACTATTTCAATCTGGCGGTTTCTGCCATTTTCTTTAAGTCTGTGCTGCAAAATTAACAGAGCACTGTCTATTCCTTCGTGGATATCAACACGCTTAATATCTGATTCTTCCAGGCGGGAGAAGTTGCGCAAAGACAGAACTATTTGGCGAATCCGATCGGCTCCGGTTTGAATTGAAGTCAGCAAATTTTGGAAATCCTCTTTCATAAACTCGAACTCTATTTGCTCCGCAAACTCCGCGATAACAGCAACAGGTTTCGGGTAATATGCTTGGTACAAACTGCACAGTTCCAGCAAGTTTTTGGCATACTCGCTAGCGTAAGTGATATTACCGTAGATAAAACTGACAGGATTATTAATTTCGTGAGCTATTCCCGCGACTAGCTGTCCCAAACCAGACATTTTTTCCGCGTGAATTAGTTGAGCTTGAGTCGTTCCTAATTGTTTTAATGTTTGCTCTAGCTGGCGATTTTTATATTTTAATTGAGATTCGGCTTGTTTGCGCTGGGTAATATTACGGGCGATAGCGATCGCTTGATTCGAGTTAAAAGGCAGCAATCTCGCTTCATAAGTTTCTTCTCCTGTCGGCAGGGTTAGCGAATACTCGATATTAATTGGAGTTCGGTTTTCTGAAACTTCAATCATTGCCAGCACGAATTTGCAGGCGGCGGCCTTCGGCAATATATCGGTCATTCGTTTGCCCACCAAATACTCTGGACTCAGGTACAAATCCGATGAATTTCCTGACAAGTAATCCAAAATTGTGCCGTCTGCATTGATTCGGAAATACAAATCGGGCAAGGCCTGAAAAACAGCTTCCAACTCGGAAGTTTTTTGGCGCAATGCTTCTTCGGCGCAGTAGCGATCGCTAATATCAAAAATCACCCCGTCCAAACACCAAACGTTCCCATCTGCGTCGAACACAGGAGAACCTTTATCCCACACCCATTTAACCGTGCCGTCTGCTGCTAGCAAGCGGTATTCCAAGCTATAAGACTGTTTGTTTTCTATTCCTTGCCGAATAGTTGCTTCTACTTTTGTCAAATCTTCCGGGTAAATAATGCTAGCAAAAGTCCGGCATTCGTTGTCCAAAAGCGAAATAAAATCCGCAGCAGGGTAGCCTGTTAGTACCTCAACGGCATCGCTAATAAAAATTGTCGAAAAATCGCACTTCCAGCGATAAACTACTCCGGGAATATTAGCTACCAAAGACCGAAATCTTGATTCACTTCTACGCAAAGCTGTTTCCGCTTCATGTCGTTCTGTAATATCGTGAGAGAAAGCTAGCACTGCAAATACATTACCTTCAGCGTCGCGCAGAGGAACTTTTTGGGTATCAAAAATATGTACTGAGCCGTCAGCAAAAGTTGCCGGCTCGCAGGGATTGTGGATGATTTCGCCTGCCAGTACAGCAGTGTCGTCTGCACGGAAGCCTCGGATATTTTTGGCGAAATTGCCAAATACTAGCTCTTCTGAAAATCCTAATTCTAAATCGTTTTTACCAATTATTTGATCGACGGTTTTACCGATTGCTTGAGCGAAACTCTTGTTTGCCAAAATATAGCTAAAGTTTTTGTCTTTTGCCAAAATCCAGTCGCTGGTTTTGTCTATTACCGTGCGCAGCAGTTGTTCGGAACGTTCGGTTTTTTCCAAAGCTACTTGCAGTTCTAGTTCCAAACACTTGCGAGCAGTAATGTTTTCAAAAGCAACACCGACGCAGTTGTTGGGTAATGGAAAAGCTTTAATAGAAAAAGCGCGAGTTATTCGACCGCCTTCATCGCAGTCAATATCTTCAAGTTCTACTGCTTTCTGACTGAGAATTACCGAAGCAAATGCTTGGGGAATGTTTTTCGATCGCAGGCGGGGAAAAATCTCGTCGATTGTCATGCCCAAAACGTCGGCCATTTCTAATCCGGTAAATAGAGTAGCAGCGGGATTCGAGGCGATCGCCCTGAGGGTGCTGTCATCGTCTATATTTTCTAAATGGTAGACGTACAAACCAATTTGCATATTCTCGAAAATTTGGTCGTAGAGGCGCACGCTTTCGTCTACCTGCCTGCGTTCGGTAATATCTTCAGTAATCCCCAAAACGTACTGAGGACGGCCTGCAGCGTCGAGAATTGGCACTTTGCGGGTGTGCAGTATTCTCATACCTTTGTGGCGAGTTTGGATCGGCTCTTCGGCTATGTCTTTAACAGTAAGTTGGTTGCGATCGGCGGTCAATATTTCCCTGTCTTGAGCGGTGAAAACATCAGCTTGTTCTTTGGGGTAAATATCGTAGTCATTTTTGCCGAGCGCCTCTTGACTGGTAACACCTGCTATCGTTTCCCCCGCTTTATTCCACAGCACAAATTTCAGCGAAGAAGCATCTTTAGCAAAAACTCCCACGGGTAGATTTTCTACTACGGAATTGAGAAACCCTTTAGCTGATTTTAATTCAGCTTCTGCACGCTTGCGTTCGATGCCTAAAGCTATGACATCGGCAACGGATGCTAAAGTTTCCTGAAAGGGTGCTGTCAGCGGCTGGCGGCTGATAATTACCATGACTCCGACTACCCGTTCTTCGACTATCAAAGGGTAGCCTGCGAAGGTGAGAATTTGCTTGGGAATTGGGCACTTGCCCGGCTTTTGAGTGGTGTCGATCGTTGCTGCGGAGGAACTGTCTGCGGCTGTTGCTATCGGGGATTCTTCCTCTGGGAATCCAAAATTATTCAGTTCAAATCCGCAGTCAAATTCAGGTTTTTGCTGTTTGGCGATCGACCTAACCTTACTTTCAATAAAGCTAGCCCGCTCGTCTGTGCGGCTGTAGATTCCCGAGGCTGCTTCCAATTGGCAAACATTCTCTTGAGAGTTGAAAGTCCAAATTTCAGCAGAGGCGACATCGAGATTCTGTACCATTGCCTCGCAGCAGGGAAGCAGGATATCTTGAGGGTGTTTGGTGAGGGCAATACCGACATCGGCTACCATTGCTGTGAGGCGAGAAGCTTGGGCTTTTTCTGCTTCCAACCGTTTGCGATCGGTGATATCTTCCACCAAAGAAAGCACGGTAAAAGTGTCACCGCTGCGAATAATCGAGTTGAACCAGCGGCACCAAATTATCTGTCCGCTTTTAGTTTGATTTTGGTTAATTGAAGTATTGCCGTTGCCGGTGGCCAGTTCCAGCTCGATCGCCCTTACAGCCTCTCTATCTTCCTCGCAAACCCAAGCCAAATCGCCGAACTGCTTGCCCATCATATCATCGGATGTCCAGCCAAAGATTTCCTCGGCGCGTTTCGACCACTCAACGATCCGAAAGTCTTCATCCCAACCTATCATTGCCAGGGGACTGTTAGCTGCATTCAACCACAGTAAATCATTCGATCGGCGCAACTGTTGAGTTTTCTGCTGCTGCCAGCGGTAGTGCCTGGTGATATCTCTACCGACGCCCAAAACCCGCATCTGGTTGCTAGAGGCATCCACCGCTGGCGTGTAAGCTGTTTCGTAAATTTTAATCCCGCCGTTTGTCGCCGTCACCTCATGAATTGCCAGCTTTGTTTCCCCGGTTATAAATACTTGTTGCAGGCAGGAATCAATCTGCGAGATTATATTTTTGAGATCAGCATTATTGGGATATAATTTCAATAATTCCTGATTAGTTTTGTTGACTATTTCAGCAGGCTCCAACCCCATCCAAGCAGCAGCAATAGGATTGATTGATAGGTACTTTTGCTGTCGATCGCACTCTAGGAAAGCATCAACAGAGTTAGAAAAAAAAGACTGAAACGAGTTGATAACTTCCTGCATGGGTATTTTTTCATGAGAAAAGCTTAGTAGTGTGGAAACCTCGTGTCTTTAGAACGGGCGAGGACATACGCATCCGGCAGTTTTAACCGCCTTGAATATTGATTATTGCTACACGGGAGCTACTCGATCGCTGGGTACTTTTGTGATCTACTTTCTCTGCTGGCAATTACCCTTTTAAACATTTCACCCGCGATCGCACAGCAGCTTGGGCTTACACCCATATTTTTGATAACATAATCAGTTAAGACGATAGCTGGTCAACTATCTCTTTTGATTAGGGCATGAAGCCCCATCTCTGAGCGAGCGGGGTGCTGACTTGCAACTTAAGCTCTAAAATTTTCCTAAAGTTAGTTTAACCCACTCAAATCTTTTTGCACACTTTACTGCTGAGTTTCCGGATGCAATTTTCGGCACAGTTACCTATAATACAAAAATTTAAAGAAATAGTATTTTGGCGAATATAGCTTAATTAGAGCAGATACTCTTGTTTTAAACCAGACGCAGCGGTTACAAAAGGGAGATGGGCAGAAGTCCGAGGGGGAGACGGTTCGAGGTTCATCGACAACCTTGGAGACAAATGCTTGAGAAATGCCCGACAGCTTACCAATTCCCAATTCCCGGTTCCCGATTGCCGGTTCCCGATTGCCGATTCCCGATTGCCGATTCCCGATTGCCGGTTCCCGATTGCCGGTTCCCGATTGCCGATTCCCGATTGACGATTGCCGATTGACGGTTGCCGATTCCCGGTTCCCAATTCCCGATTCCCGGTTCCCAATTCGGTAATCCGAAAGCGGTTTTGCAGTACGGTTCGCAAAGAACGCAAGCGGTGCAAAGCCATGTAACATAAAGATTGCGATATTTTTAATATGTAATATGGAACTATTAGATACCTTGATTGTGGGTGCGGGTATTAGCGGTTTGAGTTTGGCGCACGCACTTGAGGCGGAAGCAACGAGTGCATCCCCGCTAAAGATTTTAGTCGCTGAGAGTCAGGGACGTGTGGGCGGGAATATCACAACTAGGACAGCGGGGGGGTTTCTCTGGGAGGAGGGCCCGAACAGTTTTTCGCCGACGCCGGAATTGATGAAGTTGGCTGTGGATGTGGGATTGAAGCAGGAGTTGATTTTGGCCGATCGCAAATTGCCTCGTTTTGTGTATTGGCAAGGGAAGCTGCAACCGGTGCCGATGACTCCACCGGCGATGATTCAGTCTCAGTTGCTGAGTTTTCCGGGGAAACTGCGGGCGTTGTTTGGGGCTTTGGGGTTTGTCCCGCCGGCAATGGGTGATCGACTTTCGCAGCAGGGTGACGAGGAAACTGTTTCTCAATTTTTCCGCCGTCATCTGGGGCAGGAAGTGATGCAGCGGTTGGTGGAACCTTTTGTTTCTGGGGTTTATGCTGGCGATCCCCAACAACTTAGCGCGGCTGCGGCTTTCGGCCGGGTAACAAAGATGGCTGATGTGGGTGGCGGGCTGGTGGGGGGGGCGCTGCTTTCTGCTAGGAATAGACCGAAGAAAATGCCTGCAGACCCGAATGTTCCCTCTACTAGGCCGGGGGAGTTAGGCTCGTTCAAACAGGGGTTGAAGGCTCTGCCAGAGGCGATCGCTGCTCAATTGGCCGATCGAGTGAAACTCAACTGGCATCTAACCCGCCTCCAGCGTACACAACGCGAAACTTACATTGCTGAATTCTCCACGCCCGATGGGCCCCAACAAGTTGAGGCGCGCACCGTGGTTTTGACAACGCCGGCTTACGTTACAGCGGATTTGTTGCAGCCTCTTCAACCGTTGGTTAGCAGCGCTTTACAAGCTTTTTCTTATCCTACGGTTGCCTGCGTTGTATTGGCATATCCGGTGTCGGATTTAAAGGGCAAATTAGTAGGTTTTGGAAATTTAATTCCGAGGGGGCAGGGAATTCGCACTCTGGGCACGATTTGGACATCGAGTTTATTTGCCGATCGCGCGCCTGCGGGGTGGCAAACTCTCAGCAATTACATCGGCGGGGCTACTGATTCGGAAATTGGCAATCTCGACTCGGAACAAATCGTGCGGGAGGTACACCGAGATTTGTCTCGGATTTTGCTGAAGCCCTCGGCGGCCGAGCCGAAAGTTTTGGCGGTGCATGTGTGGAAGCGGGCAATTCCTCAGTACAATTTGGGGCATTTCGATCGCCTGCAACAAATTGATGGGGGCTTAAAATCCTTGCCTGGGGTGTTTTTGTGCAGCAACTACGTTGGGGGCGTGGCTTTGGGAGATTGCGTGCGCAGGGGTTTTGAGCGTGCGCCTCAAGTGCGCGAGTATTTGCAGAACAAGCAATCAGATTCTCGATCGATCTGAATTATGGGGTGGCGAGGGCGGGTTTACAAAAATCGAGTATGTAAATCAGAGATATTGGTAAACCCACCCCTATACAGCCTTCTGCCTTGTGTTCCGGCCCGCGTGCCGGCGAATGCTACGAGGTTGTTGGCTCAAACTTGTAACCCACTCCCCGGACGGTTTGAATCATCGATATTTGAGTGCTATCTGGTTCAATTTTGCGGCGAATTTGACCGATATGGACATCCACCACGCGATCGGAGCCTACATACTCGTAGTCCCACACTTCATGCAGCAATTCCGCTCGCCTCCAAACGCGACCGGGTTTGCTGGCCAAACAGTACAGCAGGTCGAATTCTAAAGCAGTCAAAGGAACTATCTGACTGCCGAGAAGTACCTCGCGGCGAACCGGATCTATTAGTAGCTCTCCAAAGGTAAGACTTTGTTGTTGGGTGGGAGTAACAATCCGCTTGCGTTTCAAAATTGCTGCCACCCGAGCTCCAATCTCTACAAGACTAAAAGGTTTAGTAATGTAGTCGTCAGCACCTTCGGCAAACCCTTTCATTTTGTCAGCTTCATCGGTTCGGCTGGTCAGCATCAACACAAACACGCCCGTGCGTCTTTGCATCTCTTGACATAGTTTGTAGCCAGTAGTATCGGGTAAATTTACATCTAGAACTACTAAGTCAGGATTGAGTTGCTCAAATAATTGCAGACCAGTCTGACCGTCCTGGCCAGACTCAACTTGATAACCTTGCTGGCTCAAAAAACGGTGAATTAAATTTCGGATTGCCGGGTCGTCATCAACCACAAGGATTTTTACAGGGGCCATGACCACAAGTTTGTTTGAATAATTAGGCAAGAATATTCAGCCATAATAATAGAAAACTGGATACATATCTCTAAAAAATTGAGCTTTTAATACTTATAGCCATATTTATAGCCTGCGCAAGATTTCAGGCAATAAATCTCCTGGAACTTTGGATAAGGCTAAATTTTGGCCTGGCAGCCCACATTCACTATAGAAAGCTCTAATCGTTTTGACAATATAGCTCAATGCTGTTTGCCGGGAATCAGCAGCTTGGGAGTGGGCCGGGGCTTGCAGGTGGAGTTTATCCCCATATGTTAACCCTTTGTCCTTGAGATGCTGTCCCCATTCGGCGCACACTTGCAACTGGTGGTGCAGTGCTGCTTCTAGATGGCTTGTCTGTGCGGCTTTGTTGAGGGCGAAATCAGGCTCTGTGGCTAGTTGATAGTGGGCGAGTCCGAGATTGTTGCGGGCGGCCAAGGTGTCAAAGGTGAGTTGGGTTCGATCGAGCTCTCCGGCGATATCCAGGGCGGATTCGTAGGCGGTAATCGCCTGCTGCAATGATTCCGTCCGCGCCTGTTTCTGCTGGAACTGGTTCGCCAAATGCCAATAAGCGGTACCGAGATTATTGTAGGTGGCGGCGGCGGCGGCGGGTACTAATTCTCGGGTGCGGTATTTTAATGCTTCCCGGTAGGCCTCAATCGCCGTGACTAGCAGGGCTTCTGAGGGCTCGTGCTGGGCGAGGTTCCAGTAGGCGGTACCGAGGTTGTTTTGCACTCCGGCATAGTTGAGGGGTTCTCGTTTGGGACTGTAGCAGGAGAGGGCTTGGGTGTAAGCTGCGATCGCGCTTTTGAGGTAGACTTTCGGCTCACCTTCTTGGGCTAAATTCCAGTATGCTGTCGCCAAATTATTCTGAGCTGCAGCGTACTGCTGGGGTTCTGCGGCGGGGTCTAGATCCAGCAGCGCTTGTTGGTAAGCTGCAACTGCTTGCTGCAAGTTCTCTGTCTTATCTCGATAGCGGGCTAAATCTGCCGAGGCGATTCCCAAATTTTTGTTTAATCTAACGCGGGTTTGGGGTGCGCTCTCGGCATCTGTTCGCCTCAAACCTTCTTTGTAGAGGGCGATGCTGCGTTCAAGACACGATAGCGGATCTGAGGCGTTATGCTGCGTGCGATCGCGCGACAGCATCCAGTAGAAAGTGCCGAGATCGTTGAGCAAATCAGAAATTGGCGGTAGGCTGTTGGACTCCTGGGCGTACTGAGTTAAATTTTGTGTCAATTGGGCAATCAGCCGGGCGCATTCGTCGGTTGGTGGTTGATTTTGCTGTGAGTTGGCGTCAAGTTCGAGGTACGCAATCACTTGTTCGATCGCGCGAATGGCAATTGTCAGGTTTTGTTCTGAAGCGTCTCCGTCCAGAATGCGATCGCGGTAGTAATTCCCCAAACTTTGATAAGCCAAAGCCAATGCTTCGCAACAGCACTGATGTTCTTGCAGCAGTTCGATGTATTGCAGGGTTTGCAGCGGCAGAAAATTCTCCTCGGATGCGGAATTATTTTCTGCTTCCAACTCAAAAGAGGCCGCCGATAGCACCAAATCTGCCAGTTCGACGGATTTAGAATCTGGCGCTGGGGATTGTTCCTCGCCAATTGCCGATTTTTCCTCGCCAATTGCCGATTTTTCCTCGCCAATTGCCGATTTTTCCTCAGGAATTGCGGATTGTTCCTCGCCAATTGCGGATTGTTCCTCGGGAGTTCGGGATTGTTCAGACAGAAAAGATATTACAAGTTTGTCGCCCGAGTCTCCGTTGTCGGGCAAGTTTCTCAAGTCTTTGGAGTGCCCGAAGTCTCTATAAGCTGGAGTTGGTTCGCCTTCAAACTCAAATACTCCGGTTCGCCAGTGCCAAAATTCCGGGGCCGAGTGCTCGATCGAACTCAGCCAAGGGCGCGACACCCACAGCAACAGAGTAGACTCGCACATTTGCAGGTTTGCTTCGATGTCCCTCAAATAGCTCAGGAACGACCACTGCACGGCTGCTGAGTGCCTGGTCAGGTGTTCTGCCCCGATAATTTGGAATCCCGGCAAACGGCTGTAGCTGCCCCTGTTTTGTGGCGGTGGATGTTGGATCAGCCACGCGGCGATCGAGCCCCAAGGATTTGGATCGCTCAAGTCGAGTTCCAAACTGACAAATCGGGGGTAGTAGATCGGGGAGCGAGGATCGGAGGAAGCGCTCTCGGTGGCTAATTCTGTCTGCAGGCGGGCTGCCAGACAGTCCCGCAAGCACAAGTCGTCGCAGGCGGCGATAAAAATTTGACGGCGTAGATTGAGGTCGATCGCCTGTTTCAAGCGTTGGTATATCAGCTTGTTCGAGCTAGAAACTTTTGGGGAAGGAATAGACATCAGGGTCAGCCGATTTTAGATTTTAGATTTTAGATTTTGGATTTTAGATTTTGGATTTTAGATTTTGGATTGTAGAGTTGAAAGTTGAAATCTCGATCGCTCATAACTGGCAACTTGCGCCCCGAAGGCAGTGAATCGCACTGGTGAAGACCTTCATGATTGTAGATTTTCAATTGGCAATTTTATGTTGGTGACGAACCAGTCTGATTAATTGCAACCCAAATCCCTGAACCCAACAGCAGGGAGGAAAAACACCAATTTCTGCTTGTCTTATTTAGCTTTCGGGCTCGCTCGGCACCCTTCAGGACTGTCGCAACTACCTGAATAGTATTGAAACACAAAAACCATGTTTCCTTGGGAAAGGAAAACATGGTTTCTCGAAGGATTATTTAAAATTGCGATTTGAAGCAGCTTTGAGTCTCAGGCCAGTTTTCAGACGGAGGCAGCCACGTACACCAAACCGGCGACTAACATGGCTGCTGCAATACCCATGATGATGTAGTTGCGTTGCTGATTTTTGTTGGGAGGTACGGCTTCATACACCTTCGGCTCTTTAGCAAAGTTGTTCAGGCGTCCATCGTCATCTTTGATGTAAGGCATCAGTCACAATCCTTAATATTTTTGATGTTTACAACTCTACCAAAAAAGCGCCCAGGAAAATTCAGGAATTTATTTGGATGTGACAGTGCCTGTTTGCGGAGAAGAGGCGATCGCGTAATCTTTGATCGGCATTCTGCCTGCTAAGTACGCCATCCGCCCCGCTTCTGCTGCCATTCCCATTGCTTTTGCCATTGCCGGGGAATTTTGGGCATTGGCGATCGCCGAATTAATCAACAGTGCATCGGCTCCCATTTCCATTGCTCGGGCCGCTTCGCTGGGAGTTCCGATACCCGCATCGACTACCACAGGAACTTTCACCGTGTCAATAATTATTTGAATGTTGGCGGCATTGTTGATCCCTTGTCCTGAACCGATGGGCGAACCTAAAGGCATGACAGTCACACAACCGACTTCTTCTAGGCGTTTTGCCAGCAACGGATCGGCATTGATGTAGGGCAAAACGGCAAAACCTTCTTTGACTAATTGTTCTGCAGCTTCCAAAGTGCCGATCGGATCTGGCAGCAAATATTTAGCATCGGGAATCACTTCTAATTTGACAAAATTATTGTCTTCTTGCCCTAAAAGTTTCGCCATTTCCCGCCCCAAACGAGCTACTCTAATCGCCTCATCCGCAGTTTGACAACCGGCAGTATTTGGCAGCATCCAGATTTTAGTCCAATCGAGAGCCTCTGCCAATCCTTCATGACCGGGAGCATTTGTTTGCACTCGTCGCACAGCCACGGTAACAATTTCGCACCTGCTAGCGTTGACACTTTGCTGCATTTCTGCGATGCTGCGATATTTTCCCGTCCCCGTCATCAAGCGAGAATGAAAAGTTTTGCCGGCAATAACCAGAGGTTTATCGAAATATGGAGTGGCTGTATCTAGTGGATAGCCAAAAATGCTGTACTCCAGTGCCTCTTCCCAGTGTATCCTTCCACCCATCATCTCTTCAAGCTGCTTACCTTCTTCTATGGTTAGATCGTCGCGGGTAACAGCATATAAAATTTGCCCAATTGTCATCAATTTGGCATCTCGCGACATATTACTTTTTAATCCGCTTTTTATAACTTCTTCAAACTCCTTAAAAACGTCTTCCATTTTCCCGTGCCTCCCTAGTTATTTTTTGAACTTCTTCGCTGTTGAATACTAATATAATGGTTTCCATCAGTTGCATTTCGTCCCTATAAAAAGCTTTTCTGATGCCGTCGTTTATCTTTCAAAACTCGTAAGTCTCTCGAGTGACATGAATAATCGCGACAGTCGCACCTTGACTTTTTGCCCTGCTGATTCCTTCTTGAACTCGATATCTGATGTTTTGAGTCTGTTTTGTTAACTCCTTAAATTCGCTTTCTCTGACTGTCTATCTCAGCGTCTGGTGTTCTCACACTCTCTGCCGCTTTCTCGCTCAACATTCTAACTCTCTTTCCCATTGTAGCCAAAACTTCAGCAAGAAAGATTTCCGAATTATTAAGATTGTGTTGTGGGTGAATTAGCACAAATCCCCCAGCTATCTCATCAAAATAATATCGCTGATATTCTGGTTCTGCATTTTCGTAGATGGCTCTGCTTGTCTCAATATATTCAGAATTCACCGTTATTATACTCTCAATATACTCCTATCGGGTAGAGTTAAATGTATGAAAGCAACTGTTGAGCAACTGGCTAAAATTGGAATATTTGCCAGCTTAAACCAAACTGAATTAGAGCGATTGCAAGAACACACCGGAATTCGCACTTACCGACAGGGAGAAGTTGTGATGTATGAGGGCGATCGCATCCCCGAAAAATTATACACCATGATTGAGCGGTTCTCTGCGGGTTGCAAAAACAGCGGCGGCGGGCAAAGAAACAATTCTGGGCACTTTATTTCAGGGAGATATTTTTGCCGCACCTGCTTTGCTAGGCAACGGCATTGCCCCCGCAACTGTGACCGCAGAAACTGAGGTGCAAGTTCTTACCACAGAACGGGAATTTTTGCTAGCAGCTATTCGGGAAAATCCTGAGATTGCTTTGCGAATATTAGCGGTTTTCAACCAGCGGTTGCAGCAACTGCACGAGACTGTGCACGGTTTGGTGTCGGAAAGGGCGATCGTGCGGCTGGTCCGATTTATTCATTACTTTGCCGTCGAGCAAGGTACGAAGATTGCGGATAATAGTGTATGTTTAGAAAAACGTTTTCCCTACTATCAAATTGCTCGCAGCCTTGGAATTACCGACGAAGAATGCGTGCGGTTATTTAAGAAACTCAAGCCATTTATATCCTACAGTCTAGGCGGTAAAATTATGGTATTGGATTGGGAAAATTTAGAGGATCTCGCCTCGGGAGAAGAAATAGACTAAATGTTAAAATCCCAATTGTTGTAGTGGCGGGTTTCACAAACAATATTTGACTGCAACTCACTATCTATACAAGCCCGCCCCCACAATCTGTGAATCGGGGCGGGTTTATGAGATTATTGATTTTAGGCAATTAGGGTTGGTAAAACCCGCCCCTACAGCAATATTTATACCAATTTTCAAAAATCATGCAACAGTAGCTAGGGCTGACAAAATGTAATCCCATCCAGTTATAGATG
>NZ_JAUBVJ010000114.1:0-21946 GCF_036702785.1 Microcoleus sp. AR_TQ3_B6
TTTGGATAGGCAAGCGTGTAACAATTCTGCTGCCTATCTTTTTTTACCATAAGTTGGCTCAATCCTTACTAAGTATGGGTTTTGGGCTGGTTGTCACCCCCCCAGTATGCTTTGAGAAGTTTTTAGAGCTATTTGCCGCTGCTTATCCGGATGATTTACATATCATCCAACTAGACAATGGAGGATTTCATAATTCCTTGAACTTAAATATATCCGAAAACGTAATTTTATTGTTTCAACCGGCTTATAGTCCGGAAGTGAATCCAATAGAAAGGCTGTGGGGGTATATCAAGGAACAATTGAAATGGTTGAGATTTGATGGGATAGAAGAATTGAGAGAGACCTTGCAAAAAGAGTTAAAAAAGCTGACTAACGAAGTGATTGCTTCTTTGACGGGATATCCATTCAGATTAGAGAGTTTATCTGTAGCAGGAGTTTAGGAAAATGGTATAAGTGGATGGCACTGGCAGGGGGAGAAGCCAGTAAGCTTTGACGCTCGCTACGAAATAAAACAGATCTCCGGGTGGTATTTTTTAGACCATCCAGAGGTACCTCCAGACAATAACTTAGCAGAGCGAACACTCCGGCTATCCGTAACAAAAAGAAAGGTTAGTGGCGGTTCCCGTTCAATGGAGCGGTTTAAACATACTGCCAATTTATTAACGGTTGTATAAACTTGTCGTCGTCAAGGACGTTCTGTAATTGATTTTTTTGAGCAAGCTATAAAAGCGATGGTTAATCCAGATATGCAAGAACCATCTTTAATTCCTCCAATTTAGACCTGAATCCTTACAGTGCGATTAAGAGCGGGATAGCTGCGCTTCACGTACAGAGGAGGCGCTATCATAGTATATACCAGCCGCCGCCGGGACTCACTAATTTTTCCATGCAAAGGCGGCTCGACCTGCAGATTTGCTTCTGGGCTTCCCCTATGTGGGTGGCTGAAAGTCAGGATAAAAGCAGTATCTCTCGCGCCTACTTGTTTGTTTTGCAAGCTTTTATCACACACTTTCGGTAAAGATCGATCGCCCAGGAGAGCAAAAACCGATCGCCAAAATCAGCAATACCATCAAGGTTAGAGCTGCGCGGTCGAGAGGCTCGAATATTTTAAATTTTCCCACAAACATAAAATAGCCTGAATTTAGACTAGACTCCTTCCCAAACTTGAAAGCCTGCGCAGGCGGACTTTCAATACAAACAAGCAATCTCAAATAAAAAGTGAACTTTTATGCGATCGCCTCAAATCCATCGATCTGTTAAACTCAAATCTTGCACGTCTACTGGAAATTTATCGCGAACAAAAACCTCGTGGCTTTGCTGAGCTGTTCCAGTTCTTGAGACTTAATGCTCTTAGCGGTAAATCCCACTAATCCTAGTCGCCCAATTTCCCAAAATAGAAACATTGAACCCAATGGCGAAATCCAAGTCAATCCAGGAATAAATCAACACGAAAGCCAATCCTCTCTCCCAGAAATCAACTCTGACAAAATAGGAAACCTCGCCACCATAACTTTAGGCTGGGAGTGCGCTGGCTTTCGATAGCGAGCCATCCAAATGATACAACAAGGAAGGCTGACACTTCCTCTGTTACCTAGACAGTAACTTACAAAGCAAGCAAAACAGAAATTATAGAAAACAACCCATTAATTCTAGATTCCCATCGTCAAAAGTTTAAAGTCGAAAGCCAAAATAATTAATTATTACTTCTACTTTTGGCTTTTGGCTATTTATTAGTGAAAACTGAAAATTCTCCACAGCTCTGGAAATTTCAACCATACAATACTTCTTCTACAGGCGGCGTGGCGTCTGTGGGGTCGAACTGTTTGATTTTCAAAGCTTGCAGCAAAAACAGCCAGATATAAAGCGGATTCAAAAAAACATACCGCTTCCAAAGGCGCTTGGGTTCCTTAATCATCCGAAACAGCCATTCCAAACCTATTTTAGATAAAAACTCAGGAGCTTTAGCCAAATTACCCGAATGAAAATCGTAAGCAGCGCCTACAGCAATCAGCGGCATTGATAAGTCGTCCCGGTATTCGTAAGCCCAGACTTCTTGTCGCGGACATCCCAGACCGACAAAAGTAATTGCTGCACCGCTGTTGCGGATTTGCTGCACAATTTCTTGTTTCTCTTGGGGCGAAACCTGCCTAAATTTAGAAGGCTGAGTTCCAGCAATAATTAACTTGGGAAAACGCTTGCAGAGATTGCGAGATAAAGCCTCCAGTACAGAAGCTTTAGAGCCATACAAATAGATAGATAATCCTTCTTCTGCAGCACGTTCACAGATTTGTAACATCGTCTTCGGCCCGCCGACTGGATCGGGCAATTTCGTATGGTAGAGCAAATTTAACGCCCACCTGACCGGCTGTCCGTCTGGCAATACTAAGTCAATGTGATTGAGACGATAGCGGTGAGTGCTGTCTAGAACTCCAGTCATTACCCCGTGAACAGCTAAAGCCGAAACTGACATTGGTTTTCCGGCGCTGGCTGCCGCCAGAATTTTGCTAACAGCCGCTTCATAATTAACGGCATTAACTAATATGCCAAGTACATTCTTTTTCCCTTTATCAATCATGGGACACCCCTTTAAGCCAACGCTCGCTGTTACACTCATAAATCTCCTGTAAGATTTGTTTAACGTTGTATTCAATCGTTTACTCCAATTCCCAGCACATTCTTTTTGTCCTGCTCAATTATCTGAGCTTTCTTGAAGCCAACGCTCGCGGTTACACTCATAAATCTCCTTTAGGATTTGTTTAACATTATATTTCATTTTCCAGTCAGGATAGTGACTGGAAAATTTTGAATTGTCGCTAATCCACCAAATGTGATCGCCAATGCGATTCCCTTCAGCATAAGTCCAATTAAATTTGCGTGCCGCAATTTCCTCCGACATCTGGATAGCTTCTAACATCGAACAGTTGCTGTACCTGCCTCCTCCTGTATTATAAACTTGGGCGCTTCTGGGAGCTTTATAAAATTCATAAAATGCCGAAATTAAATCAGCGCTATGAATGTTATCGCGGACTTGCTTGCCTTTGTAGCCAAACACCGTGTAAGGAGTTCCCGTCACCGCGCACTTCATCAAGTAAGCGAGGAAGCCGTGCAATTGAGCTCCCGAGTGATTGGGTCCTGTCAGGCAGCCACCACGAAAACAAGCGGTGTTCATATTAAAATATCGGCCGTATTCTTGAACTAAAACGTCAGCCGCTACCTTAGAAGCACCAAACAAACTGTGCAGGCAGTGGTCGATTGACATATCTTCCCTAATGCCGGTTTCGTAAGTATGGCCTGGTTCAATTTCCCACCTGTGTTCTAATTCAATTAAAGGCAATTTGTTGGGTGTATCGCCGTATACTTTATTTGTAGAAGTGAAAATGAAAACCGCTTTAGGACTGTACAAGCGAGTTGCTTCTAAAAGATTGAGAGTACCGTTAGCGTTGACGGTAAAATCTATGTGAGGATCGCGGGCAGCCCAATCGTGGCTCGGTTGGGCTGCTGTGTGAATTACTAACTCGACCGACTCCCCGTACCGCTGAAAAATCTTGATAATGGCTTCATAGTCGCGAATGTCCACAGCTAAGTGATTATACTTGGTACCCAAAGAGTTTTCGAGCAGTTGGCGGTTCCAGTTTGTAGAACCATCAGCACCAAAAAAAAACTCGCGCATATTATTGTCGATGCCAACTATATCTAAGCCTTGTTTGGCAAAGAACTTACACGCCTCAGAGCCAATTAAACCCGCCGAGCCCGTAATGATTGCAACGCCCACGTTTCACCGCCTAAAAAAATATAGTTTTCTTTGTTTTGTGCGATCCTACAAATCAGAAGTTACTCTGATTTTCTATAGACTATATCTTCGCACAATTGGGCAAAGAATTTACCTTTGATATTCCAATCATATATTTCCCGGACGCGCGTTTGACCCGCTCGACCCAAGCGCGATCGCAATTCCCGATCCTGGGCTAAACACACTATAGCTTCTGCTAGACCTTGCACAGCGCAGTCCGGTTCCGTAGCAGCCACTATAATGCCCGTTTCGGCCGTCACTTGAGTAGCCGGCCCGCCCAAATCCAAACAAATCGTCGGACGGCCAACCCCCATCATTTCCGTACAGACAAAACCGCCAGAGTCATGCAAACTTGGATGGAGGAGAACGTGAGACTCCCCCATTTTAGAAAGAGTTTCAGTGCGAGATAAAGTTCCCCAAAAAAATACTTTATTTGCCAGTCCCAATTCTCTTGCCAAAGCTTCCAAACGCTGCCTTTCCGGGCCGTCTCCCACAATCCAGTATTCCGATTGTTCCAGCTTCGCCTCCGCAAATGCGCGGAGTCCCAAGTGGACCCCTTTCCAGTGTAAGAGACGACCGACACTGATGAATCTAATTGGTTGCTCCGGCGGGGTGGGAAATTGCTCGAGTTCTTGAATTTCTTGCTGTGACAAACCGACTTGCGAGAAAATCTTCACGTTTTTTGCTTTGAGAAATCGCAGTCTGGCTGCGGTTTCTTCCGTAGTTGCCAGCGCCACGGCACTGCGGCGCGCCGTCAGCCCCACAAACGGATCGCGTTCTCCTACGCTTTGAGCCAATGCTCGCAGTGTTTCGTAAATTTTGCCGCGGCGACTAAAATCTTGCCAAAAAGGCTTTGGTGCTGCTTCTGCACCCCCCACAGGCCCCCAAATAAAAGGATGCGGCAACAGCGCCAGGAAACTTGGAGACCAATACTTGACATAAGTTACGTGATGTACTATGTCAAAACCGATTTCGCGATCGAGCTTCCGAGCGATAAAATAAGCCCAGATTTGCCACAGATAGTAGTGAAGTTGCAGCAATCCTTGTCTCCCCTTCCAATCTTCGCTCCACCCAAAGGGATCGAAATAAACAAAGTGCAGGTTAGGCACTGGGTTCTGCTCTAGTTCTGCTTCAATGTACGATCGACAAAACTTGCGAGTAAATACCCAACTTTCGTGATGTTTAGCAGATTGGATAACAGTATTCCATCCTACTCCCTCTTCGGAGCCGAGATTCGGTTCGCAAGCAAACGCAGATAATAAAACTTTCATGACTAAGTGGTAATTGCTAATTGCTAATTGGTAATTTTTCCCTCTTGCCTCTTCCATCCCTCCCTTAAATCATTTAAAAAATCTGTTACCGAACTTGCTTCACCTATTCTCCATCAAAAAAGATGTAACTTCGACGTAAGCTTTAGCTGCTGTTTCCGGAGTTTTTTGAGAAATTATCTGTCGTGAACGCTCTCCCATCGACTCAATCAAATCAGGATGATCTAGAAAAATTTGCATTTTCTCCGCTAACTCTTGAGCACTGCTAGGGTCGAAAATATAACCGTTCTCGCCTGACCTAATTAACTCACAGGAAGCTGCACCATTTGAACACAATACTGGTTTTCCCAACACCATCGCTTCGGGTACAACCATACCCCAGACATCCTCAAAAGTAGGAAACACAAAAATATCAGCTTGCTGAAAATAAGCACCTAAATTTCCATATTCTACCCATCCTGCCCAAGTTACCTGCTCTTCAAAATTGCGCTCTTTAATAAAAGCTTCCAGTTCCTCCCGCTGATCTCCCTTACCAACAATCAACAGCGAATAATCAGCATACCCTTGACTTTTAAGAATAGCGCAAGCTTGTAAAAGCGTCTTAATTCCCTTTCTAGCTGTGAGCCGCCCTACATACAAAAAAATTGGGCTTTTTAACTGTAAATTTGGCAGCTTAGTTTGATCCAACCGTGTCATTAAAGCTCCCGCATCTGGAACAAGATAGGTCCTAGTAAAAATTTTTTGCTCCGGTACGTTAAGCGCTTCTATCAGATATTGTTTACCAGCATTACTGTTAGAAACAAAAGCATCGGCAAACCGCACCAGTATGCGGCGAACAAATGTCCGGAAACTGGAATCTCTAAAGTCTGTATTCGGGGAACTGCCATCATAAATAATCGCAATTTTCCATCCCATCAGTGGTTTTAACAAAGCCACAATTACAGTCCACAAAGAGAAAGCTTGGGGAAATACGACATGAGGTCGAAATTCCAGCAGATAGCCAATAATGGCTGGTGAGACTACAATAAACCCGCGATCGTAGCCTGTATTTATCTTTGTCGTTTGGACAAAACTCGTCTTTCCTACTAGCTGAATTGCCGACGATCCAGGGATTGTCGGATCGAATCCCGGCCAGACACCGCCGGTGTAAAACACAGTGTTGTTAAACACTTTCGTAAATTCTCTCAAAACAGGCTGCCAATAGGCTCCCAAACCCACTTCCGGGACAAGCCAAGCGATGCGGAGTTCATCCATGCTGTTTACCTTTAGTTGTAGCGACGACAAGAAAGCCGGCGGTATCGCCAAAAACCTTCCCCATTTCCTGTGCTTGCAAAAATACTATCAGCCGCGATAGCCTACAGATCCTCCGCGGAGCGAGATCAAAATCAACCTCAAATAAGGTAACAGCCAATATATCGGCCACAAGATATTCGTGTGCCGCTGTACCAGCACTTTCGACTCTTTTGGCCCAAAACCCTTGGGTTGCAGTACCTTTTTAAATCGATCGACCAAACTCATGTTCGGGTCTTCCCAACAGTTACCATCAGGCGGGTTGGTCGAGCAGGTGGCCACGTATCCAGGAACCACCCAAAGTGTACAATTTTGTTGCACCGCTCGCAAACCGTAGTCGATATCTCCCATGCTGTGGATGAATGCGGGGTCTAGGTTTCCCACTACTTCAACTACTGCTCGCGGTATCAAAACGCAGTTACCGTTCATAGTATGGCAAGGCTGAGCTTCCTCGCTCGGTTCCACGAGGCGAAAGTGCAAAGGATGCCACCAGCTAGTCCGCAACCAGCCTCCATAAGTCAGCGCCCCAGTTTCCGAGTCACGAGTAGAACCCACTGCAATAGCTCGCGTGTTGCCTTGCTCAGCTAAGCAGCGGGACGTTGCCAGCATTGTGTTCAAGGCTTCCTGTTCCAGTACAGTGTCATCGTTGAGCCAGAGGTAGTAGTCATAATTTTGCTTTATGGCTTCAGCAAATCCTTGCCGCATTCCTCCATTCCAAAACAGGTTCCCATCTCCGCGCAGCAATTTAACTTGCGGATAAGTCTCCTGGACAGCTTCGGCCGTACCGTCAGTGCTGGCATCGTCTACTAAGTACGCCACCAGCAAGACATCTGCAGGCAGCACCTGATTGAATAGCGCCGCGAGACTAGCTAAGGTCTTTTGCTTGCGGTTATGGCAAGTTATGATTGTTGCTATAGTGCTGTGTGGTTTCATCAGTCTATAATAGTTTCATTCAATATTATTGTAGTCTGGAAAAAAATATGAGGCAATCACTCAAAAAAATAGCGTATACAATACTTAAGCCTTTGGGATTCGATATCCCGCGTCAAGGCATGAGAACATCTATGTACGGCGTACTCGATCAGTTTATCAAGTTGGGTTTTCAACCAGAAACCGTTATAGATGTTGGGGTTGCTTACGGGACTTTTGAATTGTACGAAAAATTTCCCCAAACCAATTTTTTGCTGGTAGAGCCTTTAATCGAATACGAGAAAAATTTAAAAGAAATTTGTCAAAAATACAAAGCTCAGTATATCATGGCTGGTGCCGGCGCTCAAGCGGGAAAGATTACGATTAATGTTCACCCTCAACTTTACGGCTCTTCTACTCTCAAGGAGTCAGAGGGTAGTGTTGCCGACGGTGTTCCCAGGGAAATTCCTCTGGTTGTCCTTGATGATTTGTGCCGGGAAAGAAACTTAAAAGGGCCTTATTTATTGAAGGTAGACGTGCAGGGCGCTGAGCTTAATGTTTTAGACGGCTCTCGGCAGGTGCTGGAGGATACAGAAATAATCATTCTGGAAGTATCCCTGTTTGAATTCTTTGTCGGCGGGCCACAATTATACGATATCGTCAGTTATATGAAAGAGCGCGGATTCGCCACCTACGATATTTTTGGGGGTTACATCCGTCCCCTCGACGGAGCTTTAGCTCAAGTAGACATGGTGTTTGTTAAAGAAAACGGACAATTTAGAAAGTCTAATTTTTTTGCTACGCCAGAGCAGCGGAAACGGTTGGTTTAAGGGGCGGTGCTGTTTGAAGCGCTGGCGAGTTGGGAAAAAAGAGACAAATAGCGCCTAGCTTGTATGTCTAAGGTAAATTCTTGTTCCACTTTTTGACGGGCCCTGGCGCATAGTTTTTGGTGCCGCTCCGGATCTTCGAGTACCCATGCAATACCTCTTGCTAAGTCTTCTGTTTCATAAGGTTTAGCTAAATAGCCATTTGAACAGTGTTCGATCATATCCGGCAGTCCCCCGATCTTGAATGCGACGCTGGGGATGCCGCAGGCTCCAGCTTCCATGACCGTGTTGGGCAAATTATCGTAAACAGAAGGGGCGACGAAGACATCTGCTGCTGCATAAACTGTTGCTAGGGAAATATCATCTGCTAGATTACCCAAATAGTGAGCTTTAAAACCCAGTTCAACGGCATTTTCCGGTTGAGAAGAACCAAAAACTAGCAGCTCTATCCGATCTTTCCAGCCCGACTTGCTCAGGCTTTGCAAAGCGGATACTAGCAGATTAAACCCTTTCCAGCGATCGCCAGTTCCACCTGCACCTCCAAAGAGTACAATTTGTTTATCTTGAGGTAAATTCAGGATTTCTCGCGCCCAGTGACGATTTATGGGTTTGTACTTTTGAGTATTGATGCCATTAGGAATTACTTCAACTCGAAAATCTTTGAATAAAGAACTAGAATTAGCGCATTTAGCCAACCAAGCACTAGGGCTAACCAAAGTTAGGTCAATATTTTTCCAACCTTTAGCTTTCCGCTGCCACACCCACCGCGACAGATCCGACTCTTTGGTGCTGTGCAGTTGCGGGCAGCTACCGCAAGATTTAGTGTAGCGATCGCACTCTTCGCTGTAGTGGCATCCACCTGTAAAAGGCCACATATCGTGGAGCGTCCAGACTAGGGGTTTATTAAACTTCGGAACAGTTTCTACTTGCATATAACCCCCACAAACCCAGTGCAGGTTAATAATATTTGGTTGAATTTTGGCAACTCTAGCAGCCAGGGAGTCCGGCAGCCATTGTGGAGAAAATATACCACGATTTCTCTCAGGGTAAAGTCGCAATGGCGAGTTTGATATAGTTGAAATAATCTTATCAAACTTATTCGCAATACCATTCTGTGACAAGATTACGTTCGGCTCGCCACTTTTCTTATTTTGCACCAGCATTTGCGAAGACACGCCAATTCCCTGCAAACCTTGGTGCAGTCTATAAGCGGCGCGGGCTGCACCGCCTTCAATATCAGAAGTATTGATAAGTACAACCTTCATTTCCCTGCCTATCCTCTTGAGTTATCTCGGATTTTACTTGTTTTTTTTCAACAGTTTCTGGATTTTATTTTGCACTTTCTTCAGCAGGGGCGGATCGTAATCATACAAAGTATTTTGAGTAAAATTATCTGCTTGCGTATCCCTAATTGCAAAAGGCGGGTGTTTCAGCGGAAATGTTAGAACTTCTGCTGGCATATTATTGTAGGGACTGCTGGCATCCCCCGTGTGGGTTCCTCCCGTACCGTGTCCGATGTTAGAAGCTAAATTAACATTCGCCAGAATATTCATACCATTTTGAATAAAGCTAGCAAAAGCCCACTGGAAATCCCAAGTATCTATTTTCCCCTCATAACAAAGCTGAAAGGTCTTTGTCCAAACTTTTACAGCGTGCGAGTCTCCCAGTACATCAGCCAAAAAATTACCATCGCGAATTTCCGGCCACAGCTTCATGTCTAAATCATAGTGCTGCCAAGCTCGCCTCCAACTTGCCCAGCTCCAGCAGTGATTGTAGCGAGAAAAGTAGTAGCTGTAATCAGTTCTTTTTCGCCCGAACTGAACATTTTGACCGGAGATTGACATGATCCGCCGATCGTCTCGGTAGCGTTCGAGCAATTCCTCAGCGAAACGGAAAAATGTAGGATGAGGCAGACAGTCATCCTCAATAATAATTGCCTCTTCAACCGTATCAAACACCCAATTTATACCACTAGAAACCCGCCGCCGACAGCCGAGGTTTACGTCAGCGTAATTTTTCAAAACTTCGCAGTCCCAATCTACTCGGTCAATAATCGCACGAACCTGAGCACACTCTTGGTCTTCCCCTGGTCTATCTGCACGGGGGCCATCAGCAACGACTAACAGCTTAGGCGGTTTTACCTTGCGAATTTCTGCAAACACCTTTTGGGTTTCTTCGGGGCGTTTAAAAATAATAAATGCAACGGGGGTTTGGATTTGGTAATTCGACATTTCTTAAACTCTACTTATATAGTTTGTAATTTGACTTATGTATACCAGATCCTTATAATTTAGTTTTTATTGGGGGGATTGATTAATTGCTGGTTAGCGACATCTATCCTATTTTGTAGCTCGCCACTGCTAATAATCGAACCATAGGCATCGTAAAATCTTCTGCCATTAATAATTGATTGTTTTTTCACCCTTTCACTATTAAAAATTCTCATGCCGCCAGTACCAACATATCTCACAAACGGGCAGGAATATAATCCTACCTGGTATCCAGCTAACCAAGCTCTCACACTCACCTCGTCGTCGTCAAACTGAAAAGGAGCGTAATCTTGATTAATACCTCCTATTTCCAAAAACTGCTTTCTTCTCAAAAATGTTGGGGCTCTATTCACAGAGGTAGTAAACATAAATGGTACACCAGATTTGGCTTCTATGTAGTGAGGTGTGGGATACATCCTGTGCTTAAAAAGTCCAGGCCAATTCCCTATGTCTCCAATCCTACTATAGGTTGGTTCTTGATTCGGAATCACTGCCTCAGGCATTAAGAAATCTATACCTTCTCTACCACCTAATATTAGTAAATCTGGTAAAGCTTCAAACAAAGCGAGTGCTTGCTCTACCCAAGCATTATTGCCGGGAGGGATATCATCATCTTGAAGCAAACAAACAAATTCGCCTTTCGCCATCCTGATCGCTCGATCGTAGGTCCTCACCTCGAACAAGTCATTACAGCGCAGGAGAAAGTCATTGCGCCTGTTAAGGTATTTCATCCACTCTTCGTAAGAACCATCGCTAGAGCCATCATCAATAACTATCAGTTCTTCAGCAGAGGTTAACCTGAGTGCATTGATGATACTGTTAATATTAGGCTTTTTATTAAAAAATTGTACAATGATTGAAAGTTTGGGGCTGTCTGTGTAAATTGAGCTTGGTTCGGAAGTTTGAGAAATGGCAACTTTTTTCTGTATCTTTTGCTCGTGTCTATGATTAGCTAATTGTAACCATTTGCGAACCAACTTTGCTTTGAGAGACTCCATCGCTTCTCCTCAGTAAGATTTTACTGTAAAACTTTTAGCAGGGGTAATTGAGCACGCAGCTCAATAGCACTTTGTTAGGGCTGGAAAATTTTGTAGTACAGGACGCGGCTTGGAAAATTCAATGCGTGTTAGCTTAACTATACCAGAAAAAGGTAAAGTTGACAATCTCAATCCACAAGGGGGCCTTAAGATTTATTCACTTCCTCTTATCTACTCTTCTCCAGGAACTAAATCAACAACATCAGCAGTCATTTGCGATTTAAACTCACAGTAACTCAGCATCATCCAAGCAGCGATGTTGGCTAGCACTGAAATACTCATCTGAACTGGCAGAAATCGATACCGGAAAGTAGCCAGCCGGGGATCAGTTTCTTGGTAAAGGATGTCTTGAGCAAAGTTACCCCACCGCTTATCTATCAAATCAAGTGTCATGCCGGCATGGCCAGAAGGCAGCAGCATATTAGATCCATGCAAACCAATTACTAGACGGCTCGTCGCGTAAACTTTACACATTTCTATTTCCGTTTTAGCATCAAACTTATCAACTCTATGGTCTTCAATCCATTCAGGAAATTTACTTGTTTTCCCTAGACCTACAACAGCAAATTTGGCTTCAGGAAGCCGCTTACGCATTTTTTCAAATAACCTCCGCACTTTCCAATTTTGGATGGCGCTTCCCAGATACAACATTTTGACTTTTCTAAGAATTCGGAAAAGTAAACTGTTGCACCATATCCGATCTTCACGCCAGACAAAGCTGATTTTAAATTCTTTTTGCTCAAAATTATGTTTGGGAACTCTAGTAAATCTTGTGATGTCGAATTGGCTTGGATGGGAATGTGCTTTACTTATATAAATTTCATCATAACGGCGAAATTGTTCGGCAACAAAATTCTCAAAGCTGGGATAATAGCATGAACCTTTATGTAGGGATATATTGACTGTCCATACTTCTGATACTCCCTCGGGAACCATCCATCTTAGAAACTTTGGTACTATGACGACTAAGCCACAATCGGAATCAGAATCTAAATGCCTTTGGGCATTCAGCAGCTTTAAAAAGCAGTGTCCATAAAGATAATCAATACAGTTTAAGACGATGATGCGCCGACACTCCCGGAAAACCTCTTTCTGAATTTCTAGCTCTTCATTTTCGGGATTTTGGAGAGCTTCTAAAAGGGGTTTAACAAACCATTCTTTATTGTTTTCGTTAGACCAAATTACTTTTTTTGCTAAATCAATTTGGTAGGGACTATGAACCGAGTGAGCCACTCTCAACCCTTCGATGAATTCGCAATTGCAGTCACTGCACTTAGAAATTACACAAATTTGCATTCCGGGCCAGAATACCCTGATCGGTGTGAGTGGCTGACCCGAATAGGGGCAATTAGATTTATGCTGAATGTTTGGTTTAATTTCAATCATTTTATTAATCCTCTGATTCTATAAGCTGCCTGGTATAAGTTAAGAGAACGCCAGATTAATCGTCCAAAAGGCCGCAATTCCTTAATTAAGAAATTGACTAAAATAATTACGTAAAAATAAGTAATTAGAGTGGCCGCAGTAGCACCAAAAGCTCCATACTTAGGAATGAGCCACCAGTTTAACCCCACATTTAAAATCGAGCCGATTACAGTCAAGTAAAGACTGTAGCGCAACTGACCCTCGATCGTAAAATAGGTGTTCCGCGCTACTCCAAAGTTACTCCCAAATTGCGCCCAAACATAGATTGCCAGTACCGCTGCTGAATTAGCATACTTTTCACCGTAAAGTAGGTGCACTATCCACGGAGAAAGTAAGGAAATCGGGATTGCCACTCCCAACCAGAAAATCATCATCGTATCACAATAAATTTGAAATTTATTTAGATATTCTGCATAATTTCTCTCTCTCAAATTCGCTAATTTGGGAAAAACAGAGGAAGATATTATCATCGGCAAGAAATCGCAGATTTCCGATATTTTAACAGCCGCCGCATAATATCCCAGTTCAACATTTTTATTCATCGCACCCAGCATAAGCTGATCGGTTTTCGAGTACAAATAAACAGCCAATCCAGACAAAAGTATCGGCCAACTCTCCCGCAGCAGTTCCTTGCACCTGTCCCAACTGAATTGCCAATCCTGAATCTTATTTCCTGTAAGGCGATAAAAATATACAGAAGCTATTCCTACGATCGCCACCTCTGCCAATCTCATGCAGGCGAAGGCAAGCAGCGGTGCCTTAATCAACACCAATCCAATTCTGACTCCGGCAACCAAAAAACATACCGAATTCTTCGCCAGGACTATATATTTTGACTGCATTTGGGACTGGAACCAAAAATTGATCCCCTCAAAAGCCTGAAAGATAGTTCCGGCGGCGATGATGCCCACCAGCCAGCGAGTCAGGCTGTCGTCAGGTTTGGATAGCGAAATCACTGCGACAGTTAACACCAGAGTGATGCAGCCGCCAGTAAATTGCAGGCCGAAGGCAGTCCCCAGCGTTTCGTTTTTGCATTCAGGATTGCGAGCGATATCGCGGATGATGATGCTGCCCAAGCCCATTGACGCTACCGAACTAAAGACCGACACAAAGGCGATCGCGTAGTTGAGCAAGCCAAATTGAACGGGCCCCAGATAGCGGGCTACCCAAAGACCTACCACCAAACCCAGACCCATTTGCAAAATTTGGTCAGTGAACAACCACGCCAGATTCGCGAGTACTTGACGGAGACCAGGCCCGAGTTTTTGACTGGCCACAGTTAGCTTCTCTAACATCAGAAAGTTTTGAGTCCTTATAACAACAAATAAATATGTTTTTTGAGCCATCAAGAAGGAATTAACAACCAGGCTTCTTATGATATACTATCATAAATTTTACCCAAAATTAAACATTTATTGAAAAACTTCTCGCTGTTCTAGTTGAGAATTTTTTCATTGGTTTGAGTACCTAGCCAACATCGGAACCATGCGAGCGGTACCGGAGGTTTGGTTAAATTGCAATAACTCGATCGCTCTGAGCAGCCGAGAAGCTACTTTGTATAAATTCAACGAGCCAAGAATTAAACTTCCGAAATATTTTAATTATTTTATGTAAAAATATACTAAAATACTTACATAAGAATAAGTTATTAAAGTTGACACTGTTGCTCCCAAGGCTCCATATTGAGAAATCAGTAGAGAGTTCAATACTATAGGAAAAATTTAGCCTGATACCGTCAAATAAAGATTGTATCGCAGTTGAGCTTCGATAGCAAAATAGGTATTTATAGCTATCCCGAAGTTGTTGCCAAATTGAACCCAGACGTAGATTGATAGCAGCCTAGCTGAAGCTGCATATTCCTCGCCGTAAAGAGTCTAGACGATGAAACGAGCTAGCAGAGAAATGGGCAGTGCTACTCCCAACCACAAAAATAACATAGTATCGAGTAAATCTGAAACTTTTTTAGATATTCGGCATAATTTGTTTCTATTAACTGTGCCAGTTTGGGCTACATATGATAATCAGTGCCCAGAAATCGCAAATTTCCGACAGTTTAACTGCATCTGCGTCATATCCTAACTCAGTTTTATCTACAGAACCGAGCATAATCATATAGATTTTGGAATAGATGAAAATCGCCAAGCTAGACAGCACCAGTGGCCGGCTTTCCTGAAGCAGTTGTTTGCCTCGCTGCCAACTGACTCGCCACAACTTGAAATTATTGCCCCTGTTTTGATAGACAAGTGCGATCGCCAATCCCGCCAAAGCCACCTCTGCCAAAGTCACCCAAGCAAAAGCAATCACCCGTGCTTGGACAAGAATCAATCCGGTGCGGATTCCTGCAACCAGTAAAGATACGGAGTTTTTAGCAACAGCGGTATACTGAGATTGAACTTGGGAGTGAAACCAAAAGTTTATTGTTTGACAGGATTGAAACATAGTTCCGGCTGCGACGATCCTCACCAACCAGAGAGTCAAACTCTCCTTGAGATTCACTACCGCAATCGCTGTCACCGCCAGCAGTAAAATAATGATTCCCCCTGCCACTTGTAGGATAAAAGCAGTCCCTAGAGTTTATTCCTGGCATTCGGGCTCGCAAGCAATATCCCGCACCACAAGAGTATTCAATCCCATCGTTGCCACGGAAGCAAACAGCGACACAAGGCCGATCGCGTAATTGAGCAAGCCAAATTGTGTCGGCCCCAGATAGCTTGCCACCCACACTCCGACCAACAAACCCACACCCATCGGCAAAATTTGGTCAGTCAGCAGCCAAACCAAATTGCCAATTAACAAACCCATGCCGACACCTAGCTTTTGACTTAGCGCCGTTAGCTTATGTAACATCAGGAAGTTTTGGTTCTACCGAACCTAGTATGTAGGGCTTGCTGAATCAGTGGTTCAAGTAAACACTATATGGATTTGCCGACCAAAAAAGGTAGTAAGGGTGCAAGAAAAACAGGTAAAATAGCTTAAAACCCGTGCATCATCATCCCTGACCATGTACAGAAAAGCTGAGTCTGTTCCCAGCGAACCCCTTGACTTTGAACTCCCCAACGGATGCAAGTTAGCAGAAGATAACCGTTGGGTCAAGATGGCCCAACTAATTCCTTGGGCGGAATTTGAAGAAGCTTATGCTGCCAATTTCCCAACAGAAATGGGCGCGCCTGCCAAGTCATTTAGGATAGCGTTGGGGGCATTAATTATCAAAGAGAAACTCGGAATTAGCGACAGAGAGACAGTAGAAAAAATCCGTGAAAACCCCTACCTGCAATACTTTATTGGTCAATCAACCTATAGTAATGAACTCCCATTTGACCCATCGCTATTAGTCCACTTCCGGCAACGAATTAGTGCCGAGTTAGTTAATAAAGTCAATGAAAGAATGGTCAAAAAAATCTGGGAAACTACCCCAAGCCCGCCCGAAAAAAAAAAGGATTCGGTCGCCAAAAATGAGTCACTCAATCAAGGAAAATTAATCATAGATGCGACCTGCGCTCCAGCCGACATTAGCTATCCGACGGACTTAGGACTATTAAACCTTGCCCGAGTTCATACCGAAAAAATCATTGACATCCTCTATCAATCTCTCAAAGGACAAATCAAGAAAAAACCCAGAACCTACCGAAACCTCGCGAGAAAAGACTACTTAGCAGTAGCTTGCGCAACGACGACCCACCCGAAATAAAAAAATCAATGCCCTGAAAAAACAACTGCAATATATTAAAAGAAACGCTTCTCATATTGAACAGCTAGTTGAATCAGGTGCTACCCTACAAAGTCTGAGCAAAAAACAATATAAAACCAGGCTAGTTCTAACAGAAGTTTATCGCCAACAGTGCTGGTTATTGGAAAATAATAAACAGAGTATAGAGGATAGAATAGTAAGTTTAAGTCAACCGCACATCCGTCCCATTGTGAGAGGCAAAGCAGGAAAACCAGTAGAGTTTGGAGCCAAACTGTCAGCTAGTTGCTTTGAGGGATATGTATTTTTAGACCGGGTAAGTTGGAATAACTTTAACGAATCAGGAGACTTAAAAGCACAAGTAGAAGCCTATTATGTCTTTACAGGATACTATCGGTGAATCAGTCCACGCAGCTCGCATTTATCGAACCAGAGAAAACCGAGCATGGTGTAAAGAAAGAGGAATTAGAATCAGTGGGCCTCCGTTAGGAAGACCACCAGCAACTATTAGTAAAGAAACAAAAAAGCAAGCCTGGGAAGATGAGAGGACTCGTCAGGCAATTGAGGGTAAATTTGGGACTTGCGGAAAAGAAGATTTAGCTTGAATCGAGTAATGGCTAAACTTGATAATACTTCTGGTACAGCCATTGCTATTATTTTTTTAGTAATGAACCTTTCTACCTGGTTAAGACGGGTTTTTTGTGTGTTTTTATGTCACAAACCGAAAATCACACCTGTTTATGGGTCAGTCATTATCAAAAGCTATAAGTGGGCAAGTTAGAGAAAACAAAAAGTTATGTTTCGCCGAGCTTGAATCATCCATCAATTGCGATCGCGATTTTTTTTAACTTATTCAGCAAACCCTATGTAAAAAAGTTAATAATTTTTATAAAAATTAACTATAAACTATATAAATTAGGTGCTGGGAAAGCAAGTAGATATTGACTTACAGGTATTTTTGTGATTAAATAAAGTTAGATTTTACATAAATTAAAATAAAAATTATACTTAGGGCTGACAATCCTCAACTTCATCTAATGACCAAACTCCTTAATATTGAGGGAGTGACTGTCAAAAATTATCAGATTATTGAAAATATAGGAATCACGATTTACTTAGGGTTTGCTGAATAATCCATCGCAAACTAATAACAGGAGCGATCGATCTATTCAAGGCGAGTTAAAGATGAGTTTTTCCTGCCTCACTTTGAGTGAAATATAAGCGCAAATTATGTTAATCCCAAAAACAGGGATTGTTTTCCCCCAAGGGCATAAAAACCCACAAAAAACCCGACGCCACCAGGTAGAAAGGTTGATGACTAAAAAAGTAATAGCAATAGCTGTCCGTGAAGTGTTCTCAAGTTTTGTCATGATGCGAGCCAGACTAAATCTACGTTTTCCTTCCCCAAACTTGCCCTCAATTGCATTTCTAATTCTTTCATCATATGCAGCTTGCTTCTTTCTTTCTTTACTCACATTTCCTGGGGGTCTTCCTAGGGGTAGTCCACTGATTCTAATGCCTTTTTCATGACACCAAGCTCGGTTTTCTCTTGTTCGATAAATGCGATCTGCATGAACTGACTCTGGATAATACCCTGTGAATCTATAATAAGCTTCTACTTGTGCTTTCAAGTCCCCTGATTCGTTAAAGTTATCCCAGCTCATCCGGTCTAAAAATACATATCCTTCAAAACAACTGGCTGATAGTTTTGCTCCAAACTCTACGCTTTTCCTCTGACTATAGAACGAATATGGGGTTGACTTAAACTTACTATTCTATCCTCAATGCTCTGTTTATTATTGTCAAATAACCATTGCTGTTGGCGAGAAACTTCTGTGAGGACTAGCCTGGTTTTATATTGCTTTTTGTTCAGCCGTTCGAGGGTCGCACCTGACTCGATTAAGCTGTTGCGCATTTAAAATGGCTATTTCTGAGGTTGAAATCCTTGACTGGCTTAGATAGCATCAAAAATTTACATGATGAACAGCTTAGCTGTTCAATATGAGCGAGGTTTGTTTTGATATATTGAAGTTGTTTTTTAATTGCCTGTCTTTTTTTGTTGCGGGATGGTCTTCTTTGTTTGGCTATTAATAAGTAATCTTTTCGGGCGAGATTACGGTAGGTTCTTGGTTTTTTCGGGATTTTATTTTTGAGCTGTTTATACAGGATATCTAGGATTTTTTCGGTGTGAACTCTGGCTCGGTTTAATAGTCCTAAGTCGGTCGGATAACTAATATCGGCTGGAGCACAGGTTGCATCTATGATTAGTTTTCCGCGATTGGGTGACTCATTTTTGGCGTCCAAATCCTTTTTTTTTCTGGTTTTACTGGTGGGATTTATCGCATTTTTTCAACCATGCGTTCGTTAACTTTATTAATTAGGTTGGGACTAATATGCCCCTCGAAAGTGTACTAATAGAGATGGGTCAAATGCGAGTTCATTGCTGTAGTTTGATTGACCGATAAAGTATTGTAGATAGGGGTTTTCCCGGATTTGTTCTACTCTTGGACGATCGCTAATTCCTAACTTTTCTTTAATAATTAATGCCCCCAATGCCATCCTAAACGATTTGGCGGGTGTACCCTTCTCTGCGGGGAAGTTGGCCGCATATTCTGATTCAAATTCATCCCACGGGATTATTTGGGCCATTTTTACCCAACGGTTGTCAGCAGACAACCTTCCTCCGAAAGGCAGTTCAAACTCGGATGGGCGACTTGGGGCAAGCTCAGCTTTTTTGTACCGGATCGCAGGTGGTGATGCACGGCGTTTGACCTATTTTACCTGTTTTTCTTGCACTTTACTCTTGATCGCGCGATCTCTTAACCCAGACCACGTAATATGCGATCAATTATTCAGCAACCCCTACTTAGATAATAACAACAAAAAAGCCATTGGCCCCGACTGTGGGAAGAAAACTGATAAACTCCATCAAAATCATTATTATGTAGTGAGCGATTTGCCGTTTGGAGAGCAAAAAGTATATTTACAAGTAAATCGCCGTCCAATGAGGTGTGAAGGTTGCCCAAAAAAATTTAGTGAAGACTTAGAATTTGTTAAAAAAACTAGAACTTATACACAGAGGTTGAAAAAAAAGATTTTGTCAGAATTATTAGAAAGCGAACTCAAAAATATGGCTCAAAGGAATAGAGTTAGCGAACAAGAAATAGAAACCTTGGGGGGGTGACAAAGAGGTCTACGAGATAGACTGTATAAGAGTTGCAGTCCGCATACCTTGTTGATAAAAGCGGGATGCTCTCGTTAACTTTATTAACTGTTCCATCTCCAAAGAATATTGTTCTAGATAATTAACCCACTTTTCTCCATCTAAACCAACACCAAATGTACTCCGTCTGCCATATCTTTTCTTGGGTTCTTTGCGACGATATACATATTCTTGTACCTGCTTTTTCTTCAGTGAGCGTACCTTGAAATATTGCTGAACTATACGCAAGTGTCATGAGCAGAATCATGTTAATAAGTCTGTTTGGTTTGAGGCTTGTTCCTTCAAGATCGTAGCCGAATGTTTTACAATCTCGGAACATTTTTTCAATTCCCATCCGCTGCTTATAAGCATTGAGCGCTGCTCCCAACGAGCCTAAGTTTGTGAGAATAAACCACGCTTCATCAACCTGACATGCCGCATAGTTTCTTTTCCATTTACAAGCAACATCAAATCCAGTAGCAGGCTGAGTTTTTCTTACTCTTTTACCTTGAAAATATAAAGAGGTTCTGGGTACTATTCCTAATTCATCTAACCGTTGCCAAACTAAATGTTCTATTTCTATACAATCATTCCTCTTCAGTCTCAAACAAAAATACACACCCTTTTCTTTCAGCCAGTTTGCCAAGTCGATTGAACAAAATTCACGGTCTCTTAAAACGATAACTTTATATTGGGAAAATAATCGTAAAACAGGCTGTAGATTTGCAGGAGAGTTCGTCGAAGTTGGTGACGGGGTGACAACCCCGTCGAAAGCTTTCCCTGTGGAGCTTTGGGACGTTTTGTGGTAAAAAAAGATGGGGTCGTGATTCTGAAAAAGCCCCATCTGTTAAATATGTTTCCTTCATTTTACCAAATCCACCTACAACAACAACTAAAAGCCACCGAATATCTGACTCTAAAGATTTTGGTATATCTGCTTGCTTGCCATAAACAAGTCAGCCTGGAATTGCTAGCTTCTTTAATGCCTTATCCGATTCAATTTGAAAGCCGCAGGCGCAGCAAACACAAGATTTTTCAAATTGGATTGCCTGCAAATAGAACGCCTGTGGTTCCCTATCGTTCAAGAAATATTGAAGGAAAAATTTAAAAATCATAAATCGTTAAAGGTAGCTATCGATCGCACACAGTGGCGATCCAAAAACGTTTTTGTAATTAGTCTGATTTGGGACAAGCGAGGTATCCCTTTATACTGGCAACTCTTAAACAAAAGGGGTAGCAGTAATATCGCGGAGCAGCAAGCTCTAATTAGCCCGGTAAAAGAATTGCTTAAAGATGATGAAATAATTATCTTAGGCGACGCCTGAATTTGGGAGCGTCAAGCTGGCGTCTTGGCTGTGTGAGCAGCAAGTAAAGTTTGTTCTTAGAATTAAACAGGAGCGTTATATCCAATCAGAAGAAGCCGATTATGTCCACTTATCTGAGGTAGGATTACTGCCAGGAAGTAGCTTTTATCTAACCGGAGTTAATGTGACCAAACAAAAAGGGTTTGGTTCTTTTGATGTTGCCGGTTATTGGCGACGTAAATATCGAGGAAAAGTTGATGATCAAGGTTGGTATCTGCTGACTAATTTAGGGGGATTGAAGCCAGCAATTGCTGCTTTTAAATGTCGCAGCGGTATTGAAGCTATGTTCAAGGACTGTAAGACAGGTGGTTACAATTTAGAGAAGAGTCACGCTAACAATGAGAGGCTAAAAAACTTAATCTTAGTCATTGCTATTGCTTACAGTTGTGCTGTTCTCCAAGGGCAAAAAATTAAGCAAATGGGAATTCAAAAATATACGGGACGCTTGACTGAATGCAAGCGTTCGCATCGCCGTCATAGCAGTTTTTGGATTGGATTATATGGTCAATCTTGGGTGGTTGGAATGGAGTTTTGCCAAGAAATAATTGCTGAATTAATGAGAATTAGACGTAACAAGCTGCAATTTTTTCAGAGGGGTTTGAGAGCTATGTCCTTGATTTTATCAGGATTTTGACTCTGTTGTCACTCCGTCAGTCGAAGTTGCTGCTTTCCAATTTTCGCAACAATGACCAGTATAATGGAATTGCTCTTCGCTCCCTGATTAGGCTGACCATAAACAGATTAATACACGCCCATTGACTGCGGTCGATGGATCTTGATAAACTTTGACCAACACGGCAATAAGTGGTCAACCAATAAGTAATTAATGGGAACCAAATTAATTCGATCGCTCTCGTGAGGTAAATCTAAAAATCTTTG
>NZ_JAUBVJ010000115.1:0-21716 GCF_036702785.1 Microcoleus sp. AR_TQ3_B6
AAGCCGCCGTCACCGCCCCAGAGGCCGCCGCCGCCGCCGCCGCCAAAGCCGCCGCGGCCCTGGGAGCTGCCGGGGGTGTGGGTGTCGGGGCCGCGGTCGCCGCCGAAGCCGCCGTAGTTGCCGTTGCCCCCGTAACCACCGAGGCCGTCGCTTGGGGCATTGCCAAACAGTCCGCCGCCGCCTCTTGAACCATTGCCAAACAGTCCGCCGCCGCCGCTGCCGTTGCCGTCGCCCCTGCCGCCTTGTGCGATGTTATTGGTGAATGCGACATTGGTCAACGACACATTGCCATCCGAGATGAACAAACCCCCACCTAATCCACCGCCGCCGCCGCCACCGCCGCCACTTCCCCCAAGGGCCCGTCCGTTGGTGATGCTCAAGTCAGAAATATTGACACTTCCCGACAGGATGAACAAGGGGCGCAGGTCGCCGCTGTCGTTGATGCCGTCGTTGTTGGCATCTCCACTCAGGCTGTGGTTATTGCCCACGATCGTGATATTACTGTTCACCAGGGTTTTCATCACCCCCGTCACCCGAACATCCGTATTCATGCTAATCGTGTCATCTCCTGGCAGTTGATTAGCTTGGAGGATGGCATAACTGAGAGTTCCTTCGGTATCGCCCAGTCCGTTATCGGTAGCCGATGTAACAGAGTAAGTAGTCATTGGTTTTTTATCCTTATTAGTCTTAGTTATCTTGAATTGGTGCCGCTCGAGGTTTCATCCCTGCTGGAACACAGGGACACGGCAGTTCCCTTTCCTTACGAAGCTGCCTGTTGCGGTTGAGCGACAATCACATTCGCTAAACTTTGGCTGGGATTGTTCCAGAAAGATAAGCCTTCGTATTGCTCGAATAAATCCGGCGGTAAAACCGTGGCACGGGGACGGAATTCTACCTTTTCCCGCACATTATGCAGTCCCTTCGTATGCAGCGAGCGATCGAATTCCGATGCTTCGTAGTTCACATTGTTAAAATCATGCTCGAAAGGTTCTTCCCCCAAGAATTGATAGATCAGGGATAGGGTTTTATCGGGTGCTTGGGTTAAGATGTCGTAATCGACCAACAGCAGAGAAGAACTATATTCGCTGTAAAATGCCTCTTTTAGGGCGTTGTAAGCAAACCCTACCAAGCGTCCTCCTTGACTCAAGGCTTCGGTACGGGTGTAGACAGTAGCGCGTTCGGTGGGATTGCTAAATAACCGAGACACATCGAAGACATTTTTTCTCACCAACCGTTCAATACTGTCCATAATCCAAGCCAGATTTCGCACACAGCAAATCACCTTGGCGTTGGGAAACAATTCTTTTATTAAGGGCAACTTGCTACACCACAACCGATTGGTGTCAAAGATGACTTCTTTATCCGCTTGCGCCTCGTAGAAGGTGGAAAAAATACTCAGAGTCAGCGCCCGTTTCTGCTCCGGGGTGATAAACACGGAAAACTCATTGTCCTCGCTCATGGCTTCGAGCAGCCGATTGACTAAACTACCAACGGGGCTAGACATACCCGCGTGAAACCGAGGATTCTGGCGCAGTAAGGCTCCGAGTAAGGTAGAGCCAGAACGGGGCAAACCAGAGATCAAGTGAATTTGGCGGGATTGGGTTATTTCAGTTACAGTGTTCATCTCGACTCATGGGCGCTCGGCTACCCTCAAAGTCTTGTGCATGACTCAATCAACGAGCTTGCATCCTTGGGCTTCAGGAGTAATTTTTCTCCTCTTTATTACTTCCTTCCCAATGGAATGTCCCTCAAGAAACATTTTTATGCTCAGATATAATATATTTTAGATCGCGTTCAGTAATCATACAAGGGTCGATTCAGAATCTTCATAAAAGTTTATGTAAATCGGGCTGCTTATATCAAAATTCGGGAAAGTTCGCTATCGAGTCCTTTGACTGTGGAGCGAGGTAAAACCTTACTCAAAGGCAGCTTCACCCAAAATCCGGTGCGCTGCTGTCAAAGGTATAAAATAATGAATCCACAGTCAACATTGGGGAGCTTACTCACAGAGCAGGTGCTTCAGCAGACACACTAGAATTAAGCAGTCAAGATGCGAAACAAAGCCTGAGCGAGTACGGCGCAAACAGGCTCAAACAAAAACAATAATCTACCGCCTTTATACTGTTGCTCAATCAGTTCAAGAGTCCGATTATCTTGATTCTAATTTTTGCTGGTGTGCTATAGATTTTTTCTTCAAAATGCGGCAGATGCCACGAGAATTTTGACGAGCGTCATTATCAGTGATTTATTAGGGTTCTGGCAAGAACGGGGAGCCTCGAACGCCGTCGAAAATTATTGGCATTAGTGCAAGTTAAAACAACTGTTTTGAGCAATGGTCAATTGAGTCAGGTTATGTAAATCCGATCGATTTTATCGCAACGCTGGCGACCATTGGAGTGAGAAGAATCCTTCCCTGGACACCTTTAGGAACCCTGGTCTGATTTCGCCCGTTGCCGTTGATTTTTGTGCTGTGGGGGCGATTGCGGTGTTCTACGTTAGTGGGGGCGAGAATGTAAAACGAGTGTTTGACAGCTGCGTAAAATTTTAGTCGTCAAGGCGCCGCTGTTATGACTTTGAACAACTGAGAAAGCTAACGGTAATTTTCTAGACGTATAGTATTTTTAGCTTCATTTAAATTAAATTTCATTGTGTTATGCTGATATATCGAGGCTGATTCTTGACGCGATCGGTCCAAGTTTGAATTGCCGGGAATCTGGTTAAATCAAATCCACCTTCGTCAGCAACGTGAGTGTAAGCAAATAAACCGATGTCAGCAATTGTATAGCGATCGCCCGCAAAAAACTCATTTTTAGCTAAATGCTGTTCCATCACCCCCAAAGCAGCATAACCCGGTGCTTGTTTTTGTTGGAGTGCTTCCTGATATTCTTGTGCTTTCCCCGTCAAATACCAAAAACGAGAAGTAGCAATAAAAGGTTCGTGGCTGTACTGTTCAAAAAACAACCACTGCATGACTTGAGCGCGTTCAAACTTATCCGTGGGGAAAAACTCAGTTTCCTCGCTCAAGTAAAACATAATCGCATTCGATTCAAACAGAAATTTACCCGGTGCGATTTCTAACACCGGAATGCGGCCATTGGGATTTTTGACCAAAAATTCAGGTGTGCGGCTTTTTCCTTCGAGAATATTAATTTCTGTGCGATCGAAGGGAATATTGAGCTGAGTTAACAGCAAGCGAACTTTATAGCAATTGCCTGAGGGGGAATACTCGTAAAGTTTAAACATCAGTCTTGAGAAGATTTTACGATCTTAAATTATCTCATAAATTAGATAATTAACCCACGATAAGTTAACAGTTGTTTGCTAAAATTATTTTGGCGATCGGTGTCGGTCGCCAAAACCAGCCACTTCGGCCAAAGTATAAAGCGGCCGGCCCTTCACCTCCTCGTAAATACGCCCCACATACTGGCCCAAAATCCCAATACTGACCAACTGCACCGCACCCAAAAAGAAAACCGCCATCATCACAATTGTCAAACCCGTTAAGGCAGAATTTGGATAAAAAATCCGCCAATACAAAATCAAAAAAGCCATTAACACAGATACAAATGCCGCAAATAACCCCAGATAAATCGAAAGTCGGAGGGGAACTTTTGAAAAAGATACTAAACCATTCATCGCCAGACTCAAAGATTTTCTGAATGTATACTTGACCTCCCCGGCAAAACGCGGATCTCGTTCAAACTTAACCGCCGTTTGTTTAAAACCAATCCAAGCGCGCAGTCCCCGAATGTAGCGGTTGCGTTCAGGCATCGCATTGAGTACATCCACCACGCACCTATCCATCAAACAAAAATCTCCCGTATCTATCGGAATATCAACATCTGCAAGATGCCGCAAAATGCGATAATACATATAAGCTGGCAACCGCTTAAACCAACCTTCTTGACGGCGTTGAGTGCGCTGAGCGTAAACAACTTGATAGCCCTGCCGCCACTGTTCTATCATATCTATAATTAGCTCTGGCGGGTCTTGCAAATCCCCGTCCATGATGACTACAACTTGACCAGTAGAAAAGTTTAAGCCAGCAGTTACAGCTATTTGGTGGCCGAAATTCCGGGCAAAACTGAGATAACAAATTCGCGAGTCTTGTTCGTGCAATTTTCGCAAAAGTTCGAGAGAGCGATCGCGGCTACCATCATTGATTAAAATTAATTCTACTGAGCCGTCTAGCCGATCCATCACGGCACTAATTCGCCGATACAATTCAGCGAGATTTTCTTCTTCGTTATAGATAGGGATTACCAAGGAATACTTAGGTGTATCGTTCATTGCAGTTTCTGTTTAAAAATCGGTTTTTCAACCCTTAAATCAAAAGTTTCTTTTTCCCAAAACACGCTGGCTGCTTCCCGAGAGAAGTTCGGCACGTAATTTCGCTCTTTGAGCCAGACAACAGCAGCCGACCAAATAGCAGGCTACCAAAACTTATCTATTTTCTTAAATACGAAAAATAAAGACACCATAAGACTGACGCACGCCAAGGGAAAATATTTGTTATCATAGATATTGAGTTGAGACTATAAAAATTACAATCATAACCCATCGATTAAAAATTGCATGACAAATTCCAACGATCTTTGGCAAGCAAATCAAGACTTAAGGGAAGCTTGTCTGCAACATCCCTTTGTTCGAGGCATTGCTGACGGCAGCCTCTCCTCAAATAGTTTTGCATATTACATTGCACAAGACGCATTTTTTCTGGGAGCATTCGCTCGCGCTTACAGTATCGCTGCAGCAAAAGCACCCGACTGGGAGGGGTTTGAAATTCTCCACAATCTCGGCAGCGGTGTTTTAGAAGAACTTCGGTTGCATCAAGGATATGCAGGCAAATGGGGGGTAAACTTGCAAGAGGCAAAACCGGGAATCGCTACCCGCCGCTACACAGATTTTTTATTAGCGACAGCCTGGGGAAACGGTGTCGGTTTGACAGCAGCCGCGATGACTCCTTGCTTGCGGTTGTATGCTTTTTTGGGACAGCAGCTAGCTAAACCTAATATACCGGAACACGCCTTTAGCGACTGGATTTCCACCTATAGCAGCCCTGATTTTGAGATTTTAGCAAAACGACTGGAAAGTTTGGTCGATCGCTACGCAGAAGCTACGCCGGAAGTAGAAGCAACCTATCGCTACGCTATGCTGTGCGAAAGAGACTTTTTTCAGGCAGCTTGGGAAATAGAGTAAATTAAGTTTGGGCAAAAGATATTAAGAGCGATCGCCCCTAAGCTACCCACACCCAACTAGCAAATCTCACGGAAACGTAAAGCAGAAATACGCCAAACAATCCCATCAACCCGTAACCCCAACGAGGCTTAGCTGCTAGCAACAAGCCGAGAGCTATTGACAGTGCCACAACACCGTAAGTGTAGCGGTGTACCGAGCTCAGAGCTCCCGAAGTAACCAGCAGCGCCAAAGACCAAAAACCGTAAATCACAAAAATACTGGTAAGCCTTTTGCGAAAAAAATACAACAAATAGCCGCTGCCACAAACCATCACAATTTTAGTCATAGCAGATATATTCCCTGTGAGAGCTTTACTCAATATACCGAACCAACCAACGTGTACCCATCCCTTTTGTGCGTGAACAAATGCTAAAGCATCTCCAAAACGAATAGCACAATATAAACTAAATGAAAATAACCCGATCGCGCTAGCAAAACCGGCAACATAAGCAACAGGAGGTCTTTTTTCCCTCCAAGCTGTCAGCAAAAAAGTAGGTATCAGCACTACTCCCGGTCCCCTAGTAGCAGTTGCCAAAGCTCCCCAAAAAGCCGCCCAAATATACTCGCCCCTCTCAAAAGCTCGTAAAGCCGATGCTGTCAGGAACAAAAACAATCCTTCTGTATACACGACCGTGCAAAATAGCGAGAACGGGCACCAAGCTAACACAGCAGTTGTCCACTTCGCTGCACCAGCATCGTATCGCTCCTCTACCCAAAAGTACACCAGCACTAAGGCAGCCAAAAACGCCGAAGAGTTGATTAATACCCCTGCTGCGTCGGCTCGCATTCCGAGGGTCATCAGCGCCCGAATTAGTAAGGGAAAAAGCGGATAGAAGGCAACGGAATGCCCGTGCCCGTCATTTGCATAGCTGTAGCCTAAATTAGCGATTTCGATGTACCATTTACTGTCCCAATGCGAAAACAGTTCCCAGCCACTTTTGGGAACAAAGTCAGGAAATATAGGCCGTGAGCTCGCCAGCGAGCGGGGAACCAAAGGCTGTATGTTCGGCAGCGCGCCGACCCACGGGGCAATTACTTGAATCCCGATCGCAATTACCGCTCGGCTCAGAAACCACATAGCAATTACAAAAATTAACCCGTCCCTGCTTTTGGAGTGCGGACGCTGCGGAATTACTTCTACCCCTAAATCAGTATTTATCATGGCTAAAACAGTGCCATACTGTAGGTTTAAAATTAAAGTATAGTCCGCTGCCGAGCGAGCGCCAAGTATATACGTAAGTAAAGCGCTACTGCTAATTTTAACGTCCGAGTTTATTGGGAATCCCTTCGCAGCCTCCGGGAATAGTCTCTCTCGACTTCGAGCCGCACCAAGCGCAGCAGTAATAGCGCTGTTCCTCCGACAGCCGCTTGACACCGGTGAAATCAGCACGTTCAACCACAGCGCCGGTATGTTCGCCCGTTTGATAGTTGGGAAATTCGGTACGGCTGCGGGGGGATGCAGTTTGTGCCGAGCCGTAGAATAATGCGGCCGCTCTCATGTCGGCGCGAGCGAGATTGGCGTCGTACAATACAGCCCGCGAGAGGTTGGCTTTCACTAAATCGCACTTGCTGAGATTGGCGCGGACCAGGTTGGCTTCGCTCAAATCCGTCCACCGCAAATCGGTGCCAGCCAGGTCAGCACCCGCTAACATGACATTGAGATCGATAACGCGGATACCGTGATCTCTATCTTCAGCGTAGCCGCCGTCGCCGTCAAGGATGGGGCGGCCTAAAAGCCGATCGCGCTTCAGAGGAGTAACCAATCTAGACTGCGACAAAAACCGCAGAATTTTAGCTTTACCTTCAGCATCTACACTGCTCATAATTGCAGCGGTGCGGCCTTCTGCGATCGCCCTTTCCTGCGGCCAGTCTTCCAAAAACCCTTGTTCGTCAAGGGCTAAGTCCGAAACCCCTTGAAAATAAGCATCGATCGTTTGCTGCTGCGTAATTCGATTTTGCTGAATCGTCAAATCTTTCGAGATCACGTACTGCCGCCAAGCCACGTAAACGCCCAAAATTGCGATCAAAATTTGGCCCAAAGCGCCGATCAACTCGCCCAAAGCGCCGATGGCGTCCCAGTTGATTTGGATGTTGCGGCTTCCCGGTTCAGTATTAGTACCGCTGAGCATCAGCAAGCCAACAATCCCAGCTAAAAGCCCGAAGCAGGCGACGATCAGCGTGCGCCAAGTCGGCGGAATTACCTGCGCCCAGATTTTGCCCCAACTCGGCCACATCAGTCGCAGCGATACCCCCATCGCACCGATTGCGCCAATTAAGCCCAGCCAAATGTTGTCATTGGCGAGCCCAAAAATCATCGCTGCGATCAACCCCAGCGTCAGCGCCGACGCCGACTTCTCAGTAGTCGTTTGTTCCGGCTGCTGCGGCAATAAAACCTTGCGAGTTGGAGGCGGCGGCAGGGGTTTTTCGAGTTCAGCAGTAGCGACGATTGTCCCTGATTCTGGTGGCACAGTAGGGCTCGCACCGTTCTGACTTTCTACAGTCACGTTAGATTCAGGGCGATTGGGTTGAGAAGAGTTGTTTTCTGGTGTCATGCGTTGAGGCAAATTCTAATTTTGGCCGGTCACTAAAACGATTTTAACTAACCAAGGAGGATTCTAGATAGTATTACCATAGAAATATCCACTAATTACACTCAAAGAGGTAACATACTATGACCCTGGTACTCCCCAATCTGCAAGCAAAACAAATGGGTCAAGTAATCACTACAATCACCGTCACGAATTTCATCGATCTAGTTATGGCCGAACGGGGATTCATTGCTGCTGAGGAAGTTCGCTCTGTTACCCTCGATAACGTTGTTGTCGATACCGGAGCAACTCTGCTTTCCTTGCCAGCTCCCATTATTAGCCAACTAAGTTTAAGACAAGTAGGAGAAAGAGATGTAGAAACATCGGCTGGCATCAAAAAAGGTCGAATTTTTGCAGCTGTTCAAATTATTGTAGAGGGGAGAGAAGGGAGATTTGATTGTTTAGAGTTACCCGAAGGGGTTTCTGCGGTTTTGCTGGGCGTGATTCCAATGGAAGAACTAGGATTAGAACCTGATTTAAAAAATCGACGGTTGCGAGTATTGCCGATGAACAATCAGCAAACATATCTGATGGGTTAGTCGAGCGGCGTTTACCGTAGCACAAACCTCTCGCCGGTGATTCCTATCATCTCCCGTCAATTACCCGCTCTCAAAAATGTTTAGAGTGAGGGCTAAACTCCTCATAAAAATTTGAGTAATTTATTCCTCATTACCAAGGAATTTTCTTGATTTTAGAGAGGTTAGATATTATTAAATGCAGTAAAAAAAAGCCAAAAAACTAGCTGCTTGGGTATATAGCGGTTCTCAAGCGTAGTGAGGTATGCCCTATGCCCTGCGCGGGCCAATGCTTTATGCCTTAGGCCAGATAGTACCTCCTGTTACTGATCGAGGCTATATGTAAGTTTTTTGCCCTACATCTAGCGAGCAGAATAAGCCTTGAGCAAATACACGCCAACCGTTCCAAAAATCAAAACAACTAACCCTAAAAGTAACTCGATACTAAACCTTTGAGCATTGCCCAAAGCGACAAGAATTTGCTGCCGCACCACAAACGCCAACAGCCAGCAAATCTCCGCCTTCAGCCAAACCAAAAGGCTTCGCCCCAACAGATATTGCCGGCGAGCGTTCTCAGAAGTAATCGGTACAGGATAATTAAAAGTATGCGGATAGCGCGATACCGCAGTTAAAACCGCAAAAATAATGGCAGCTACCGCCGGCCCGATCCAAATCGTCACCTTGTCGCCCCAAGCATCAGCCAGCCCCCGATCGCCGAAATGAATCGGAATTCGATCGGGCAAAACCGCCCAAAACTGTACAATGAGTAAAACAGCCAGCAAAATCGCGATCGCACCTAAAAGCTCTACCGCCACTAAAACAGGCGAAAGCCCCAGAGAAATAACCGGCCGTTGGTTTGGTCCGTTCCCAGTCATGGCTACTTAAAATTAGATTAATATTAGAAATAATAGTATTGGTTCCAATTTCATCCCCCAACAGCTTTAGTTGGGGGTTTCCAAACATCCCGCGAGGTTTTATGACGGCTCAGGTTTTGATTGAAAAGAAAAAGTTAGAAAAACCGCCCCTAACAATACACACATTAGGCGATCGCGTCCTGCGGCAGCCAGCCAAGCGCGTCAAAAGCGTCGATGCAGAAATTCGGCAGCTAGTCCGAGAAATGCTGCAAACCATGTACAGTGCCGATGGCATCGGTTTGGCAGCCCCCCAAGTCGCAGTCAACAAACAAGTAATCGTGGTCGATTGCGACCCAGAAAACCCCGCCACACCCCCAATGGTTTTGATCAACCCTACCATTAAAAGTAGCAGCAGCGATGTCTGCATCTTGCAAGAAGGGTGTTTGAGCATTCCGGGAGTTTATTTAGAAGTCAAACGCCCAGAAGTCATTGAAGTGTCCTACCGCGACGAATACGGCCGCCCACAAACCCTGATAGCCACAGAGTTACTGTCGAGAGCAATTCAGCACGAAATGGATCACCTCAACGGAGTGCTGTTTGTAGACAGAGTAGAAAACAAGCTCGCACTGACTGAAGAATTAGTCAAGCACAAATTTTCGCCAAAGGCAGTAAAATCAGTATGATGGCAGGAACTCCGAAAAGTGGTTTATTGTTAGCTCTTTCGTGCATCACCGCGATCGCCGCAGTCGGCTCGATCTTTGAGCTATCTTCGGGAGAAGCTCAACTCGGCAATTTAGTCACCGGCATCATCCTCGCCCTCAGCGTACCGCTAACAGGCATATTTTTCTATGCAGCCGTTCAGGATGCCAGAGCAAATCTATAGATCGAAGCAGTGAGAACCCCGGTTCTTGATGCTCTTGATGAAACCTGCGTTGCAGCGGCGAGGCCCAGAGTGTGTCAAGGTTCATTAACAGTAGGACTTTTTCTGACATTGGCTAACACTCACTGACATTTGGTAGAGGCTTTTGTACCATATAGAATGAATTAAGCCCGTCAGATGAAGGGTGAAAAACCTTTTCATGATTGCCCGCTCCTGTGGATACACAACCCATAGAGATGTAGCAGCAGCTCAAGCGATCCTTAATCGCAGATTGTCTCGGGAGGGGCACTTCCTGGACATATAAAGAAAATGCCCGTGGAGATGGTCTGACGATGACTGGTAACAGTCTAGTTAAGAATCTAAGAGATAGGAAGAATGGTGGAAAGGCGCGGCTTTAGCCCGCCTTGTAACACCCTTTGAGAATCCCCGTCTCCTCGCAAGCGAGGAGTACGTCAACAGCAGAGTCATTACTCAGCAGTCAGCAGTCATGAGTTATTAGTAATTAGTTTTTAGTCAGGAGTCAGCAGCTAACAACTAATAACTGTGGCATAAAATTGCGGATAAATAACATCACCTAACAGCTCTCGATCTCATGACTAATAACTGTGGAATATAACTGGGGAATAAAGACGCCCCAAAAATAACGTCAGCTAACAGCTCCCGGACTTATGACTAATGACTAATGACTAATAACTCATGACTGCTGACTCATAACTAATGACTAATGAAATCGGATTTCTGCGACAACTGCCCGCAAAAGGCGCTGCGGGAGAGCCAGCGTCCAAGTACCAACTTGATGAAAATGGGGAAGTGGCGATCGGACGCGATCTAAATTGTCAAATAACTTTAGAGTCGATCGCCTACGGCATGGTTTCCCGCCGCCACGCCACAGTCCGTCCCCTGACTCAGGGTACCTTGACCAGATGGGAAATTTGCGACCTCAACAGCGCTAACGGAACTTATATCAACGGGAAAAAGCTGGAAGGCTGCCAAACTTTAGAAACAGGCGATCGCATCAGTCTCGGCCTTGACGGCCCTGAATTCATATTTGAATCTTTCCTAACTCCTCACCCAACTAAACCCGGATTCCCCCCAGCAAAAACCGGTAATTTTGCTGCTAGTGAAAAAGACACTCTCACTTTAACTCAATTATTCCCGATCGCCTCAACGGGCAAACAATTAAGCCAAAAAGCTTACTTATATCCAGGTATTGCCACAGTTATTGTTGTCGTGTCGATGTTTGTCGCCGTGGGAAATTCCGCAGCATTCAACTTGCTGCTGTCAGCTTACCTCGCCGGTGCGGCTTACTACTTTATCTATCAACTGTGCGGCAAACACAAGCCTTGGTGGGTATTGCTTGGTTCGGCTTTAGCTACAGTCCTGATTTTGCTCAGCCCTTTATTGATTGGATTTATATTAGTATTTAGAGAAATTTTGCCCGGCCGCCTGCCAGCCGAAGGCGAAGCAATCAGTTTTTTCCCTTTTTTGACCAGAATGTTTTTCGGGGCGGGTCTGATGGAAGAATTGCTGAAAGCCCTGCCCGTTTTGGGAGCGATGCTGCTGGGAAATTGGCTGAAAAATCCGTGGCGCGATCGAGTCGGCGTTTGGGAACCTTTAGACGGAATTCTGTTAGGAAGTGCCTCAGCAGTCGGCTTTACCCTGTTAGAAACTCTGGGACAGTACGTTCCCCATATCATCCAAAATGTCACCCTGCAAGCGGGAGCCGACGCCGGACAATTAGTAGGATTGCAGTTGCTAATTCCCCGCATTTTGGGTTCCGCCGCCGGACACATGGCTTACAGCGGCTATTTGGGATATTTTATCGGTTTGAGCGCCCTCAAACCCAGGAAGCGCTGGCCTATTTTGGGCGTCGGCTATTTCAGCGCTTCGGCACTTCATGCTTTGTGGAATGCGTCGGGAGCCGCCAGCGTACTTTTGCTGGCCTTGGTGGGAGTTTTGTCCTATGCGTTTTTGGTAGCCGCGATTTTGAAAGCCAGAGCTCTGTCTCCGAATCGAGAGCAAAATTTTGCCACTCGCATCTTGTCTCAAAAGTGACTGCTGAGTGCTTAATTGTTAAGGTGCCAGGGTACCTCAAGTTGCCATTTTTTTCTTGTGTTTTAACCAGCTTAAACCAGCCAATGCTAAAGCTGTACCCCCTGAGGTGAGAGGTTCGGGAACTGGTTCGGGTTCGGTATCCACTAGAGTGTAAGAAACAGGGACATTGTTGGAGAAACTTCGATTGGTTCGAATTGTTGTACCACTGGTGTAGGTCGTATATTCCTCGTAATACCCACTTAACAAAGATGACCACGTAGTAAAACCCGTCCTGTAGGTCTCGATACTCCAAGATGTGCTCCTGCTCACCTTAAGGTACAAAGGCTCAAGCGGTGCGTCTGTAGTAATGATTATGTCTCGGATCACATTGTCCGCGCCGCTTGCATTCAGTCCGCGAAAAACCCCTTCATAAAATAAAGCACTCTTCCCTGCCAAATTGTTATATTCTTTGCCTCCCTCCAAAGTGTAGCCGTAAAATCTTCCCTCGGATACTGCAACTTCTTCCATTCCTATTCCTGTAAGCGAGGAGTTATCCACCTTGAAAAAATTCAAATTGCTACCTAGACCGCCCACTTGGAAATTGTAGGTGAGTTGGGCGGCTTGTGCTTTGTCTACTCCTACCAATGACAGGGCTGCATAACTTAAAATTGTGGTAGCGATCGCACTTCCTAATCTGGGCTTTAGTTTGTAACTCATTGTTTTTTTTATTAAGGTTTACCTAACAATACTTGGGACTGTTTTTGATTGCCCACCGTATAATAACGGTTTCAAGGAGCTGCGGCCATCGACCTACCAACGGCAAATCGATTGTTTCAGACGAAGAACTAAAAACAGTCCGGACTATTGAGCTAAGTCTAGTTTATTTGAGCGAGCCAGCGCCCGTAATTATCCGCATTCTTAACGTTAACTTTTGTGAATTCAAAGATTGCCCCAGGTAAACACCCCTAATCCTAAAGGTGCTCACTAGGCTGAATTTTGTATCATTTCTTACTAGGCAATTATTGCTTTTGTCGCTAAACAACACAAATGTTTGAGCGTACCGGAAAAATATGCCGACGAATTTTTGTTGGGGCGATGCAGAGGACGATCGCCAGCGCTTAAAGTCGATATTTAATTAATTTTGTCAATAGGCCATAGTAAGAAACTTTACCCCAGTATTCTGCCCTTGTGTAGGATTCGCGGATGCTAGATTGCCTGAGGCGATAATCGCCACTTCTGCTAGAAATTATTCACAAATAGTTTGACAGTGGTACGCTGTCGATGGCTGTCAGTAGCTGCTGAAAAATCCGTGGTGCGATGAGTCCGAATGCAGGGAACCTTGAGACGGAATTCTGTGAGGAAGTGCCGGATACAGTCGGCTTTACACTGCTAGAAACTCGCTGGAGAGTACGTTCTCCATGTCATCGAAAATGTCACCCCCACAGCAGGGCCCGACGCCGGACAATTAGTAGGATTGCAGTTGCTAATTCCGCCCATTTGGGTGCCGCCGGACACCTTGCTGACAGTGGCTATTGGGGATATTTTATCGGTTTGAGCGCCCTCAAACCCCGTTCGCGCTGGCCTATTTTGCGCCTAGGTTATTTCAGCGAGGCGGCACTTCACGCTTTGTCGAATGCGTCGGGAGTCGAAGGGCGTACTTTTCGGGGCTTTGGTGGGAGTTTTGTCCTATGGGTTTTTGGTAACCACGATTTGACCGAGCCCGGGCCCTGTCAAATCGCGGCTAAATTTTGCCACTATAATATTTTTTCAAAAGTGACTGCTGAGTGCTTAATTGTTGAGGTACGATCGCACCTCAAGCTGCCATTTTTTTCTTTTGTTTTAACCAGCTTAAACCAGCCAATGCTAAAGCTGTCCCCCCTGTGGTGAGAGGTTCGGGAACTGGTTCGGGTTCGGTATCCACTAGGGTGTAAGAAACCCCGGCGTCGACTCTGTCGAAACCTCTGTCTACAAGCGGTGGAGAGCTGCTGGAAATAATATATACCTCCTTATACCCCCAAAAAAGAGAGACCGGCCCGTTGTTATCCATCTGCCAAGATGCCATGCCCTCATACCTGACGTAATAAGGCCCATACGGTTCGTCGGCAGAAATGTTAATTTCTGTAATCGCTGTGTCGAAACCGCTTGCTTGCAGTCCGCGAAACTCCCCTTGATAAAATAAAGCTATAGCCCCTGCCAAATTGTAGTAATCTTTGCCTTTGAGTGGATACCTATCACTAGAGGCAGTTAGCTCAGTGTTTAATCTTCCCTCGGATATTGCAATTCCTTCAAAGTCTATTCCTCTAACCGAGGAGTTATCCACCTTAAAAAAGCCGCTACCTCCACCTCCCCCCACCTCAAAATTGTAGCTAAGTACGGCGGCTTGTGCTTTGTCAACTCCTACCAATAACACGCCGGAAAACAAACTTAAAATTGTGCTAGCGATCGCACTTCCTAATCTGGGCATATGTTTGTAACTCATTGTTTTTTTTATTAAGGTTTACCTAACAATACTTGGGACTGCTTTTGATTTCCAAGCGTATAATAACGGTTTCAAGGAGCTGCGGCCATCGCTCTACCAACGGCAAATTCATTGTTTCAGACGACGAACTAAAAACAATCCTGACTATTGAGCTAAGTCTAGTTTATTTTAGCGAGCCAGCGCCCGTAATTATCCGCATTCTTAACGTTAACTTTTGTGAATTCAAAGATTGCCCCAGGTAAACACCCCTAATCCTAAAGGTGCTCACAAGAGCTGAATTTTGTATCATTTCTTACTGGGCAATTATTGCTTTTGTCGCTCAACAACACAAATGTTTGAGCGTACCGGAAAAATATTTCGACGGATTTGTGTTGTGGCGATGCGGAGGACGATCGCCCGCAATTGAATCACATATTTAATTCATTTTGTCAATACGCAATAGTCAGAAACTTTACCCCAGTATTGTGGCCTTGTGTAGGATTCGCGGATGCTAGATTGCCTGAGGCGATAATCGCAACTTCTGTTAGAAATTATTCACAAATAGTTTGACAGTGGTACGCTGTCGATGGCGGTCAGTAGCTGCTGAAAAATCCGTGGTGCGATGAGTCCGAATGCAGGGAACCTTGAGACGGAATTCTGTGAGGAAGTGCCGGATACAGTCGGCTTTACACTGTTAGAAACTTGCTTGAGAGTACGTTCCCCATGTCATCCAAAATTTTACCCCCAAAGCCGGGCCCGACGCCGGACAATTAGTAGGATTGCAGTTGCTAATTCTCCGCATTTTGGGTGCCTCCGCACACGCTGACAGTGGCTATTGGGGATATTTTATCGGTTTGAGTGCCCTCAAACCCCGTTCGCGCTGGCCTATTTTGCGCCTAGGTTATTTCAGCGAGGCGGCACTTGACGCTTTGTGGAATGCGTCGGGAGTCGAAGGGCGTACTTTTCGGGGCGTTGGTGGGAGTTTTGTCCTATGTGTTTTTGGTAGCCGCGATTTGACAGAACCCGGGCTCTGTCTGCGCATCGGCAGGCAAATTTTGCCACTCGCATATTGTCTAAAAAGTGACTGCTGACTGCTTAATTGTTGAGGTGCCACGGCACGTCAAGCTGCCATTTTTTTCTTTTGTTTTAACCAGCTTAAACCAGCCAATGCTAAAGCTGTACCCCCGGAGGTGAGAGGTTCGGGAACAGGTTCTGGTTCGGTATTCACTAAAGTGTAAGAAACCTGGTCATTGGAGGTGATATATCTATATTCTCTCTGATAGCTCTCGGTGACGATCGATCCATCCTCTATATACGATTGATAGTTCACCTGTCTGCGCACTAACTCCGTACTCCACGAGGCATAGGTTCCTGAAATAGACCAATATGCGGAGCCCTCACGCCTGAAGAACAGAGGCCCATACGGTTCGTCTGGAGGAATGATATAGTCCCTTATCGCAGAATCGCCGCCGCTGGCTTGCACTCCGAAAAACTCCCCTTCACGAAATATAGCTTGAACCCCTGCCAAATTATCATATTCTTTTTGGCTTCCCAACTCGGCCCAAGTAAAACCGTACATTCTTCCCTCGGAAACTGTCCCCACCGAAAATCCTCCAAAGCCTATTTCTGTAAGCGAGGAGTTACTCACCTTTAAAAAACCGCTACCTGGACCACTGTCCATGTGGAAATTGTAGGTGAGTAGGGCAGCTTGTGCTTTGTCTACTCCTAGGAATAACACGCCGGAAAACACACTTAAAATTGTGCTAGCGATCGCACTTCCTAATCTGGGCATATGTTTATAACTCATTGTTTTTTTTATTCAGGTTTACCTAACAATACTTGGGACTGTTTTTGATTTCCAAGCGTATAATAACGGTTTCAAGGAGCTGCGGCCATCGACCTACCAACGGCAAATCCATTGTTTCAGACTCGCTCACTAAAAATAGTCCGGACTATTGAGCTAAGTCTAGTTTATTTTAGCGAGCCAGCGCCCGTAATTATCCCCATTCTTAACGTTAATTTTTGTGAATTCAAAGATTGCCCCAGGTAAACACTCCTAATCCTAAAGGTGCTCACAAGGGCTGAATTTTGTATCATTTCTTACTGGGCAATTATTGCTTTTGTCGCTCAACAACACAATTTTTTTATCGTATCGGCGAAATATTCCCCCGAATTTGTGTTGTGGCGATGCGGAGGACGATCGCCCGCAATTGAAGCAGATATTTAAGTAATTTTGTCAATACGCCGTAGTAAGAAACCTTACCCCAGTATTCTGCCCTTGTGTAGGATTCGCGGATGCTAGATTGCCTGAGGCGATAATCGCAACTGAACTTAGAAATTCTTCACAAATAGTTGGACTGTGGTACGCTGTCGATGGCTGTCAGTAGCTGCTGAAAAATTCGTGGTGCGATCGAGTCGGAATGCAGGGATCTTTGAGACGGAATTCTGTGAGGAAGTGCCGGATACGGTCGGCTTTACACTGTTAGAAACTCGCTTGAGAGTACGTTCCCCATGTCATCCAAAATGTCACCCTACAATCCGGGCCCGACGCCGGACAATTAGTAGGATTGCAGTTGCTAATTCCGTCCATTTTGGGTTCGCCGCCAGACACATAGTCCACAGCCGCTATTGGGGATATTTTATCGGTTTGAGTACCCTCAAACCCCGTTCGCGCTCACCTATTTTGGGCCCTGGTTATTTCAGCGAGGCGGCACTTGATGCTTTGTCGAAGGCGTCGGGAGTCGAAGGGCCTACTTTTCGGGGCGTTGTTGGGAATTTTGTCCTATGCGTTTTTGGTAGCGGCGATTTGACAGAACCCGGGCCCTGTCAAATCGCGGCTAAATTTTGGGACTCTAATATTTTTTCAAAAGTGACTGCTGAGTGCTTAATTGTTGAGCTACGATCGCACCTCAAGCTGCCATTTTTTTCTTTTGTTTTAACCAGCTTAAACCTGCCAATGCTAAAGCTGTACCCCCGGAGGTGAGAGGTTCCGGAACTGGTTCTGGTTCGGTATCCACTAGGGTGTAAGAAACAGGGGTATCGCGGAAGATATCTCTCTGGGCTATATTTCCTTGAGAAATTACCTCCCTATACCCCGAGAAATAAGATCTCCACCCATCAGGATTGCTCGCCCCGTTGGTATCCATAGACCAAGATGCGCTGCCGGTATACCTGATGTAATAAGGCCCTCCTGGCTCGTCTGGAGAAATGTTAATTTCTCTAATCGCTGTGTCGCTACCCCTTGCTTGCAGTCCGCGAAACTCCCCTTGATAAAATAAAGCTATAGCCCCTGCCAAATCGTAGTAATCTTTGCCTACGAGTCCATAACGATCACTAGAGGCAGTTAGAAAAGTGTTTAATCTTCCCTCGGATACTGCAATTCTTTCGCCTCCTATTCCTGTCAGTGAGGAATTACTCAACTTCAAAAAGCCGCTACCGAATCCCCTTTCACCAACGTCCGCTTGGAAATTGTAGGTGAGTACGGCGGCTTGTGCTTTGTCTACTCCTACCAATGACACGCCCCAAAACAAACTTAAAATTGTGCTAGCGATCGCACTTCCTAATCTGGATCTTAGTTTGTAACTCATTGTTTTTTTTATTAAGGTTTACCTAACAATACTTGGGACTGTTTTTGATTGCCAAGCGTATAATAACGGTTTCAAGGAGCTGCGGCCATCGACCTACCAACGGCAAATCGAGTGTTTCAGACTCGCTCACTAAAAACAGTCCGGACTATTGAGCTAAGTCTAGTTTATTTGAGTGAGCCAGCGCCCGTAATTCTGGGCTTTCTTAACGTTAATTTTTTTGAATTCAAAGATTGCCAAAGGTAAATACCCCTAATCCTAAAGGTGCTCACAAGGGCTGAATTTTGTATCATTTCTTACTAAATAATTATTGCTTTTGTCGCTAAACAACACAAATGTTTGATCGTCCCGGAAAAATATTCCGCCGAATTTGTGTTGTGGCGATGCGGAGGACGATCGCCCGCCAGTGAAGTGCATATTCAAGTAATTTTGTCAATACGCAATTACCTGAAACCTTACCCCAGTATTATGCCCTTGTGTAGGATTCGCGGATGCTAGATTGTCTGAGGCGATAATCGCAACTGAACTTAGAAATTCTTCACAAATAGTTTGACTGTGGTACTATCTGGATGGCTGTGAGTAGCTGAGGGAAGCCAAGGGGCTTGATTCCTGTGGTGGTGGAGGAGAATCCAGGAGTGCTAGATAGGATGTCATTGGGATACGCAAACGTTTTCGCCCACCGAAGTCAACCTGAACCCCTCCGCATTGGGGTGATTGGGGTTGGCAATATGGGCCAGCACCACACGCGAGTTCTGAGCTTGCTAAAAGATATCGAACTCGTGGGTGTTGCAGACATAAATGTAGAGCGGGGAATAGATGTAGCAAGCAAATACCGGGTTCGCTTCTTTGAAGACTACCGAGATTTGCTCGCCCACGTAGATGCAGTTTGCGTCGCCGTTCCAACTCGCCTGCACCACCCTGTGGGGATGTCTTGTCTCCAAGCGGGTGTTCACGTTTTAATTGAAAAGCCGATCGCGGCTAGCATTGCCGAAGCCGAATCTTTGGTCAACGCGGCTGCTGAGGCCCACCGGATTTTACAAGTGGGTCACATCGAGCGCTTCAATCCAGCTTTTCAGGAACTCGGCAAAGTGCTGAAAACTGAAGAGTTACTGGCATTGGAAGCTCACCGGATGAGTCCCTATTCCCAGCGGGCTAACGACGTATCGGTGGTTTTGGATTTAATGATCCACGACATCGACTTGCTCTTGGAATTGGCAGATTCCCAAGTGGTGAAGCTGACGGCCAGCGGCAGCAGGGCCTCAGATTCAGGTTATTTAGACTACGTGACAGCGACGCTGAACTTTGCTAACGGCATTGTCGCCACCTTGACTGCGAGTAAGGTGACGCACCGCAAACTCCGTTCAATCGTGGCTCACTGCAAAAATTCTCTGACAGAGGCAGATTTTCTCAACAACGAAATCTTGATTCACCGACAAACAACCGCCAATTACGTGACGGATTACGGTCAGGTGCTTTACCGTCAAGATGGGTTGATCGAGAAAGTTTACACCAGCAATATTGAACCGCTCCACGCAGAATTGGAGCATTTTATTAATTGCGTGCGGGGTGGAAATCAGCCTTCTGTGGGAGGAGAACAAGCTCTCAAAGCTCTGCGGCTTGCGAGTTCGATCGAGCAAATGGCTCTCGACGGTCAAGCTTGGTATCCGAAAGAGCTAGAGTCTACTTTGCAAGTTAGCTAAATCGAGACAAATCCTGTCGTTTCCGGGTGCTTTTACAGTTTGGGTGTGTTGTTCGTTGAAGACGGTAACTGTTCCCATGCAACCGGATTCGATGTGAGTCGATTTGAGATGGGACAATTCGGCATGAGAAGTTCGGCGATCGCAAGCGTCGAAGGATTTTAGACTTTAGATTGACCCTGCAGATGAATCTGGGGGCTTGAACTAAGGTTTAAACTTTTTTGCTCTCCACAACAGGAGTCGGGGCAAGTATCCGTCTTTAGGTGAGGTTAGGATTTATGCCAAAAAAGAGCGACTATTTGACGACTGATGGTTTTGCTCACTAGCTGATTTCCTTGAGGACTGAGGTGAATGCTGTCTCGATACAAAGTTGGAAGTTCGACCCCACAATTGAAAATGGGAAGAAAATCTATGTAAGTAATTTTCTCTGTTTCGACGAGTTCGGCGAGACGCGCTCTAGCCTTGACTTCCCAGTCGCGAGGGCCCGGGTCGCCGAATTCGCCTCGCTTGGGCGTTACCGCTAGCAAAAACTCGACGTTGGCGGATACAGCTATTTTCTGGATTTGGCGAATAGCTTCTAAGTTGCAGCCTACTACATCGCCGCTTGTGGCTCCGGGTGCTGCCAATTGGGGAGTCGGCACTACAGGTAGCAGGTAGCGGCTCAATAACTCTAGCGTAGCCGATCGGGGTTTGCGATCCGGGTAAGAGCGATCGCGTCCCACAACCAGATCGCAAGGAGCCGATGCAAACAAATCGTCCGTATTGAGCAGCAACACCACAGCATTTGCCCCAAAAACACCGAACCGCTTGGCGTAAGCAAGTTGATTCCTCGGCCCCCAAGAATTGGCTGAGGCGTTGAGAACTTCAAAATCTGAATAGTTGACTTGTGAACCTAATTGTGCATCGCTCGCCAGATTCTGTACTTGCAGTCTCAAATCCCGAGCCATAATTTCCGAGATCGTATCTGTCTGATGTGTCCACCAACCGCCGTTGGCGACAGAATCTCCCAACAGCAAGACGCGCAGAGTTTCTGGAGGGGGTATCGGGGCGATCGCTCCGCTACGCATCGAATACTCGTTAATCTCAATCCGGTTGCCCAAGCGGCGCACCTTTTGGTTGGGCGCCAACAAATAGCCGCACTCGGCATCGGCAATGTAAATCAAGGGATTGCCAAAACCCAGCATTACCCGCAGGATCACTTCGATTGCTGCCCACAATCCGGAGGTGACAGCCAAAATTATGAGAACAACTTCCACCACTTAACCTCGTTGCCTTGACTTGACCGAAAGCATCCAGGATACAAGCCCCCGGATTCATCCGTCCAGAAATAAAAAACGTGTATCCGAGAAACTTGCCTAACGTATTTATCCGTGGGGTCAAGGCTTCAATCTAAAATCTAAAATCTAAAATCTAAAATCGATTGACTTGACGTACTCCCCGGCACACCAGCGCGGGGATTCTTAAAGGCTGCTTGAGGGTGGGCCGGGGCCACACCCTCAAGCTTTCTTCTTCTTGCTTCCGCGACTCTTAACTAGACCGTTGCCAGTCTCCGTCAGACCGTCTCCACAAGCATTTTCTTTAATGTCCAAGAAGCGTCCCTCCTCAGACAACCCTTGAAAAGCGGATAACTTGAGCTGCTGCTAGGTCTCTATGCGTCGTGTAACCACACTCAGGGCATTGGTGGAGTCTTTCTTTAAGCTCCTTTTTACCGAAAAATGGGGTTTAAAGCCCCGTCCTTCTAGGACGGCTTTCTCTTTAAATAATATAGCTTAAGAAGCGATTCAACGTTTATTAAGCTATAGTAAATAGAGGAGGTGATGCAAGTGTTTAGTCTGACATACGAATACAAACTCAAACCCACATCAGCG
>NZ_JAUBVJ010000116.1:0-21079 GCF_036702785.1 Microcoleus sp. AR_TQ3_B6
CAACAAATCAGAAAAAAAATGGGGATTGCATAATAAGATAGATTGTTTTCCTCTGTCCTTTACAAAAAAGCACTACCAAAATATTCTCATAAAAAGCTAAGAGGATATTTTAAAAGCTAAAGAAAGCTATATTTAACTGCTGATGAGAGGAGGGAAGCAAAACCCTGCGATGTGAACCAATATATTGGTATACTTGATCGGGCTAGCACTCTGTTCATCATAACTGTTTAATATCCTCTGAGCAAACCTATTAATTAAGAGTACAATCCCAACTGGTCAACCTCCGTCTCTTAAGTTCTGCAATCATCAATGGATGTCCCTCTAAATTCGGGTTACTTTTGACGATTGCTACTGCCATCTCACGAGCTAAGTTCAGCAAATCCTCATCATCGAGTATATTCGCCAGAGCAAATTCCGAAATTCCCGACTGCCGATAGCCCATCACAACACCTGGCCCACGCAACCGCAAATCCATCTCCGAAATAAAGAATCCGTCGCTGGATTTTTCCAACACCTCAAGACGTGCCTTAGCTTCTGCTGTTTTACTGGTATTGAGCAGCAGACAATAGGAACGGTGCTCACCCCGACCGACACGACCTCTTAACTGGTGCAGTTGAGCCAAGCCAAAGCGATCGGCATGGTCGATTAAAATAACTGTAGCATTTGGAACATCCACGCCCACTTCAACCACAGTGGTGGAAACGAGTATCTGGGTTGTGTTGTCGCGGAATGATTTGAGCGCTTCATCTTTCTCGGCTGATGTCATCCGACCGTGCAGCAATCCTACGCTAAATTCGGGGAAGATTTCTGTTGAGAGTCGATCGTATTCTGCTACCGCTGCTCTCAAATCTAGCTTTTCCGATTCTTCCACCAAGGGAAGGATGATGTACGCCTGACGACCTCGAAGTACCTCAAGGCGGATTAAATCGTATGCTGAAGCGCTTTTATTAAGCACTTTCGTGTGAATCTTCTGACGACCGGGCGGTAACTCGTCAATCTGACTGACATCCAAATCCCCGTGCAAGGTCAGCGCTAAGGTACGCGGAATAGGAGTCGCCGTCATCGTCAGAACGTGAGGTCTATTTCCCTTGTTGAGTAAATCTTGCCGCTGCTGCACCCCGAATCTGTGCTGTTCGTCGATGGCTACCAGACCGAGTTTGTTGAAGTTGACCTTCTCTTGCAGAAGCGCGTGAGTTCCTACCAATAGTGAAAGTTCACCCGTCTCTAATTGGGCGTGGATTTCTCTGCGCTTGGCGGTTTTGGTAGAACCCGTCAGCAATTGAACAGAAACGCCAAGGCGTTCAAACCACGTCGCAATCTTGCTGTGATGCTGTTGGGCTAGCACTTCTGTAGGTGCCATAAGTGCCACTTGGTAGCCAGACTGGATGGCAGCGAGGATAGCAACGACAGCAACAACTGTTTTACCAGAACCGACATCCCCCTGTACCAGTCGGTTCATCGGCGTTTTGGAAGTCATGTCGTTGAGAATGTCGTTAATCACCCTACGTTGAGCTGAGGTAAGCAAGAAGGGAAGTTGAGAGTAAAACTGTTGGATTAGAGGGCCAGCAGGAGTTATTTTCGTAAGAGCCGATCGCGCTAAAAGCCGATGGCGACGCACGAGAAACGATAGCTGGAGATAGAAAAACTCATCAAATACAAGGCGACGGCGGGCAGCTTCTAGTTGGGTTTCGTCTGGGGGCTGGTGGATGTTTGCGATCGCCTTCTGTAATTCCATCAAACCATGTTGTCGTCTGAACTCCTGCGGCAGGGGGTCATTTAGCAGCTTGGCAGATTCCAAAGCTGAGGTTACTGCATCTTGGACAATTTCGTTGCTAACTCCCTTTGTTAAAGGATAAATTGGGATAATTGAATTTTTCGTATCCTTGGCTTCGTCTAGACCGATTAATCGGATTTCAGGGGAAGTTAATGCCATTCCGCAATAGCGATCGGCTTTGACTATCCCAGATATAGCCACAATGCTTCCAGCAACATAAGTGGCGGCTTGCTCGTCCCTCCACTTTTTTGATTGGTAGTACGGGTGGTTGAAGAAACGTTTGCAGGCTATTTTACCGGTTTTGTCTTTGACAATAATAGTCTGAATCGTTAGCCTAGAATTTTTATGCGGACTCACTACTTCCTGATGTTGAATCTTACCTACAACCGTGACTGAATCGCCTACTTTCAACTGATAAATTTTTACTCGCCGATACTTGATGTAATCACGGGGAAAGTAGAGCAGTAAGTCTCGTACAGTTGCAAGGCCCAGCCTTTCTAGCATTTTGTAATTGCTTGGATTTAACCCTGGCAGATCGCAAATGGGTGAATGCAGTTTCATGATGATAGTTGGGAATTTCTCAAATTCAAATTTTTGTTAGCAAGCCATTCATAATGCTGCGCTAGCAGCCACTTCACCAATGGCAAATCGCTGAATTTAATTGGGAGATACACTGCTTTTAGTCCTTCCATTACTTCTAACAAAGCAGACTTCCATTCTCGCTGGTTGCACGAAGATTTAGGGCGCAGTCGAGAGAAGTAAGTGACGTAGATTCATAATTTTAAGGTGGCGCTTCCACTCTTTCACACTACTGATAATAGAGTCTGAGTCACGGCTTGGACAAGCCGGTTTGCAAAAAGCTCTTTTCTAAATAGCATATTGTTTGGTTTTTAGGTGGGTTGCAGCGACGGTTTTACTGCTCAAACAAGTCGAAAAGGGCGTCGTAAAAATAAGCAATTTGTTTATCGCGCAACTTTAGTCATCGTTTCCTGGCCCGATTAAAGCTGCGTAAAATACTAATAGTGAGCTTTGATTAATCCAAAATTACGCCAAAATTGCGAGCGATTGCTTCATCACGAGCGTTAAAACCATTTCCTGTTTCTTGCTCTTGAGATGCTAAGATTGCGTTCCAGCCAGCAAAGCCTGGATTGATTCGCTTTGATTGAGGGAATATTTCAAGAATTTCTTTTGAAAGTCGATCGCCGTCTCGATCTCCCTTGAAGCCGGCTACTATAGTTTCTACTTTCTTAAGAAAGTCGATTGGCAGCGAAGAAACCGCATCAATGCTTAAGTATAAAGTCGGCCTCTTATTGAAATCAGGATCTAAGGCAATTACAGACAGGAGTTCTACCGGGTTGCTGGCAATAATGGCTCTTTCAATATTGTTTTGAACCGCTATCCAGAAAACTCCCTTTTCACTGTTGTTGCCTGCTTGATGTGAGCCTCCCCCATGACTGTCAATGGAAAATTTTCCATTGGCGTCTAAGGTGCAGGTTCCTCTGTACTCTCCTGCAAGAGTGCGGAGTTGGAATACAGGGCGGTTCAGGGTGTCTGCGTCTATCCATCCCCTGTCGTGTAGGAGGTCGATTAATTCGACTGGCAGACAAGCATTTTCTATTAAATTGCTTCGTACAGACTCCCAGTTAAGTGAGTCGAACCCCGATGTTTCGCGATCGTTGGGCGAGTCGGGTTTGCCTACATCTTCTGACTCAGCGATTAGAGAATCTTTGTCGGTTTCTGAGGAAGTCCCTGTGCTGCTTCCTTCTCGCTCTGGCCTGTCAATGTTAGAGTAGCTTTGCCAGTATATTGGTGAAGAATTGCTCTCGATGCTGCTGTTCCTCATTTCGCCACAGTCATCAGCATCACTATCATTGTTCGCGTCGCTATTTGGTTTAGAGTTTTCTGTTTCCAAAATTTCGTTCAATTCTCGCTCTTGCAATGGGGGAATGGCTTCCACATTTATGTCAGTATTAGCAGAGTAAGTGACTCCTCTGTATTTTTGCAGCCCCTTGAAGGTGTAAGCTTTGCCTAAATGAGTGCCGCTAAAAGCAATATTGCCTAATTTGTAGCTAATCCCTAATTCGCCTGCGGGGGTAGGTTCTATTTTTACACTAATGCCTTGTTCAACGAGTCGGTCAATCAAAAGAGCGAGCGCGGGACTGTCAGTGGTTGCTCTATCTAGTGCTGTTTGCAGTTGTTCCCGCGTGCTGATTTCCCCCGTTCTTGCTAACCGTCGGTGTTCGCCAGTCGTGGGAGAACGGCGTTCTTTATCAAAACTGCGGGAAGCTGGTGTCAAGTCATACTTTTCTTCCAATTCTTGAATCAATTTTTCGCTGCGTAGATAGTTCCAGCTATCTGATACGCAAGTTCCTTTTTCATCCAATTTGATACAGCTGGCTGCAATGTGAATGTGGTCGTGGTCGCGGTCGGTATGGCGGATGATAGCAAACAGATTTTTATCCAGTCCCATTCCTTCTAGGTAATCTAGAGCGATCGCTCGCCATTTGGCATCGGGGATATACTCGCCAGAAGGCACGCTTAAGGTCGCATGATAAACTGGTTTTTTAACTCTAGGGTTGAGTTGTTTGGAGAACAGAAACTCAGCAGCTAATTCCTGGGCATTTTCTCCTACCATATTTCCTCCAATCAATGAAGCTCCTTCTTTGGAGAAAAGGTAATTGAGCAATGGGGTAAAATTTTTACCGATTTTCTGCTTGCCAATCATTATTTACTAAACTTAAAACTTATGTAGTAAAAAAGTGATGATTTTTGGATTTTTTCATAAAAAAATTTCGCTAGCAGCTTCTAAAGCTTACTCAATATCGCTTAAATTCATTAGAAGTTGGACGTTCATTTGCTGTTGCTGTACTTGCTTGAGCAGTGCCAAAGTTTGCTCAATAAGATCCTCAAAGTTGGCTGGCTGTGTAATTCTTTCCCCCATCCATAATGCTTGTTCTGTAGCAAGGGCAATCGGTTTGAGCCGGAGGTTAAGTTCGGCTAATTTTTGGCACAAAGCTGGTTGATGTTGGTGTTTAAAAGTGTGGTATCGGAATAGACTGCTGACGCTCACCTGCAGATTTTTAGCCATTGTCTCAGCAAGGTGAAGTTCTTCTGGCGTCAGGCGTATCTCTATTCTTTTGATTCGTTTGGATCTCGACATGGCTAGTTTGCTCGCTATTTGGTGTTGGGGTAACGAACTTTATCCTTCGGCTGCGATCTGGTAGCGTGCACGGAGGGCAATCGCGCCTCAGCCACGTGCCGATCGCTTGTTGCCAGCAGTGGCTTTTACGCATGGAAACTCAATGTCAGCCTGGACAATGGAAAATTTTCCATTGCCACTGGGGCTTAGACTCAGGTTTGGCTGAATTCAACAGGCGTGGGAATTTCCAATGGAAAATTTTCCATTGTCACTGTGGCCCAGAGCCAGATTTGGCTGAACTTAACAGGCGTGGGAATTTCCAATAGACATCTCCGAAAATCAATGATGCGTGCTCTTCCACTTTTGCTTGCTACGCGATCGCCCTTGTCTCTACATCTTTTTTCGAGATGTCTGTCTAATGGAAAATTTTCCATTGAACAGCGACAGGCTGGCAGCAGCGCTCTCCTCATAGGGGTGCTATCCCGTTAGAGAAAGCAATTTGCACGCACCTCTGACACAGCTTGCTACCAAAAGCTCTGTCCCAGCCTAAGCCGTGAGTCCGATTTTTGTAGATGCTGGGATTCAGACAACTGGCTGAGGGAGGGAAGGTTTTAGGAGGGGTTAATAAGTAGTAAGTGCGTTTTAATCCTTGAATAGCTGTTGTTTTACAGCCTTCTTTTAAGGTGGCAGGCTTGCCTTAGCGTAAGGGTTATTTCTGCACGTCCAAACGTACAGGGCTGTTTGTTTACCACTCTTGAAACTTCAATTAGGAAGACCTGCGATATGAGCGAAACTACTATCGAAACCATCTGGCCTCAAGCGATCGCGACCTGCGATTACGGGGGGTCAGCTACCAAAATTCTTTACGCAGGGCCAAAGAATCAAATTCGACTGCTGTGCATGGAACCGGAGGTCGTATCTGTACCGCACGAATCAATTTTGGCTTATGGCACAGACCAATTGGGGTCAGCCGAGCCTGAGAATACGGCTTGGGTTGCCTTTAGGAACGATTACAGGGCAGTAGGGTATTTGGCGAAAGAGAGGTTTCACGCCAATGCTGGCCTTTCGGAGCTTAAGTACGAGAGGGCGCTGCACAAAACTCTGGCTGGGATGTGGGCGATTAAGGAAAAGCTGAATTTGCCTGCGAAATTTACGGCGGCGATCGCCGTGTTGTTGCCACCGGGGGAATATGAAGACCGGGGGAGGTTCGAGCGGGTGCTGCGGGAGGCTTTAGCGGATTACCAAACTCCCACAGGTCAGATGAGCGTGGAATTGTTGGCGTTTAACTGCAAGCCAGAGGGGGGTGGCATTTACCTGATGCATAACAAGAAAGTCGGCTCTGTTTTGAAAGAACGGGTGTGCGCGATCGCCATGATTGGCTACCGTAATGCCAGTCTGCTGGTGGCTCAGCGGGGAGATGTTAGGCCGGGAAAAACAAGCGATTTGGGCTTCATCCGCATGGTGGAGAGGGTGGTAGCTAGGACTTCAGGGCAGACTGCGGAGCGATTGACTCCGGCGATCGCAGCAGCGGGATCTGAGTTCAAGGCAGCTCCTTTAATGCGGTTGACTCGCAGCACGACTAAGCAAGGGCGGGCTGAAGAAGTGCAGCAGATGATAGCAGCAATCAAAGAGGCACGACCTGAATATGCGCGGAGTCTCACCAGTTGGTTGGATGAGAATTTGCCACCGGATTGCGATGAGTTGGTGTTCTGCGGTGGGACGGCTGATTATCTCCGCAAGGAGTTAAACGAACATTACGATCGCTTCCCGATTATTTGGAATGCCGAAATTGCTATGCCACCTATTTTGGAAAAGAAAGGGTTTGAAAATCGGCTCAATGATGTCTATGGGATGTTTTCGTATTTCAAGGCAAATTTGAAAAAGCAGTTCAATTCTCAGGTCACAGAATCCGCTGTTTGTGGGTCAAAAGGTTCCGTTTTACAGGAGATATTTAGTCGTGGGTAAGGAAAAAGAAAGGGTTGATTTTTTGTGGCGCTATCAGCCTTTAAAATCTACTGATGATGGAGTTTTAATGTCCTATATTAAAGGCAATTTATTGCTGCCTTCGAGAGAAATGATTCTCCAATCTCTGCGACCTTACTGGCTGCCGCTAGCATATCTGGAAAAAGAGAATATCGATCCAGTTATTTTAGGGCGGTTATTTAGAAATGCCGTCTATGCTCTGGAAAAGCACGCTCTCTATTTGCGCGAGCGAGGCGGGATTGAATATCCTCCTACTAATGTAGGGGGAATGCCTATTTCCCAAATACCATCTTCGCGAGAAGTACCTGCTGGCATTGAGGAGGCAGACCGTTCTCTGCTTTACGGTGTGGAAAGCTTGACGCCTCCTAACCATTCCACTCGTAGCGGATTGACTGCGGATGACTTCTTTGAATTAGAGGGTGGCGAGGATTTCGATGATTCAGGATTCGCATGAATGAGTTTCAATTATTGAGCGGAATTTGACCCTAATTACCTCTGCAAATACAGGTAGGCTAGTCATTGTAGTGGATTTTCGGATTTAGATATTAGGCACATTATATTGCTGGGTGGGCAGTTATTAGCTATCCATAAAAAGCCTAAATAACTGTATTTGTGTTATGAAATCAAGCTGAAATAGGAAAGTTCGACATGGCAAGTAGAAGTAGGAACTCGAAATATCAAGTGCAACTAACAGATTCTGTGGTTAAACAGGTAGAGGAAGGAGGAGATTCAGGTATGGATACCGCGATAGAAAACTCGAATGGTTTCAAAGAGTGCGGGTTAGAGAAGGTTGAAAAACAGGCTACTAAAATTCATCTGATTGATGGAGAGAAAGGCGGGGTTGGCAAGAGCTTATTTGCTAGGGTTCTGATTCAGTATTTCTTGGACAAGAATTTCCCATTTTTTGCCGTAGATACCGATCGCTCTAATCCTGATGTATCTCGAATCTATGAGAGCGTATGCCGTGAAGCTCTGTTTAGCGAGGACGAGAAGAAGTTTTACGAAGCGGATCGGATTTTTGAATTGGCGTTTGAGAAGAGCGTGATTGTCAATTTACCGGCTCAGGTTTATCCTTTGGTAACTAAGTGGATGGGAAGAAACAATTTAATTGAGTTGGGGAAGCAGTCTCGCATTAGTTTTTGCAAGTGGTTTATTTGCACGGGGGGCTACGATAGCGTGCAGCTTTTTTTGAAGTCAGTTAAGCATTTTGACAATAAGATTTCTCACATCCTCGTCCGCAATTTGGGATTGGAGGATGATTGGAGTTCTGTGGAAGAGATGGAGGAGGTGCAGAATGCGATTAAAAAGTATGAGGTCAAGGTGATTGATTTTCCTAAGTTTTATTCGCGGGAAAGGAATGCGATCGATGCTCGGGGGATAACTTTTGATTTGGCAAGGAATAGCCAGGAACTCGGAGTGCTGGGCCGGCAGCGGATTAAGTCGTTTATGTTGTCGGCTTACGAGGCGTTTGAAACTACGGGGATGTTGCCGTGAGTTATGGTGCTGTTGATACTAAATCGTTGCTGGATATTGCTTTAGAGGGGCAATCTGAGGAGTATCGGCGCAAGGTTTTGGAGTTGGCTTTTAAGGGGAAAATTGAGCCAACTGACCCGATTTTTTTGATTTTGTTGGCTGCTGGCCGGTTGGAGGTGCTGATTCAAGAGAGTCCGAAACCGGAGGATTTTGAGTTAGCGTTCGAACGGTGGGTGGGGCGGATTAACAAGACTTTGGCGAGTTACGAGCAAGTGGCGGTTGAGAAGCAAGAGGGGAAAATTGCTGAGGCTGTGAATTCTCTGGTGCGTCAGACGGAATTGAGGAGGGTGGCGACTTCTGCGCGTTCTTTGGTGGTGGCGGCGGGTTTACTGTTGACGACTTTGGGTATAGGTGCTTTGATGGGATGGATGGGTTTACTTTGGTCGCAAGGAGGGTTTGCGCCGGGGGAACCGGTTCATTTGACTCAGGAGCAGGCGGAGGCTTTGCGGTGGGCGGCTAGCGGGGAGGGGAAGTTTGCTCGGAATTTGATGAAGTGGAATTCGGATAGTCTGACTAATTTAGAATGTAAAAAGGATGTAAAGCGTCTGGGGGTGACTCTGGAAGTGGCAGGAAGGCCAGCTACTTCGGGATTCTGTACTATATGGGTAGAGTCTGTAGAGCAACGTAAATTTAAAAAGTAAATACACACAATAAAGTTTTATAGCGTTACAGTTATAGAAGTTTTATTAGTAGGTATAATCAGATTCTAAGTAACTACAAAATGTTAATGTCTGACGACAAGTATGATCGCCTAAAACGGATTCCCAACTGGAGCCAAGAAAAATTGGCCCAAGCAAAAGTGGCTGTATTTGGCTGCGGCGCACTGGGTAATGAAGTGCTGAAAAATCTGGCTCTGCTGGGAGTTGGCAACATTTGGGTTGTGGACTACGACACGATCGAAAAGCATAACTTGACGCGATCGGTTTTGTTTAGAGAGTCGGATATAGGCAGATATAAAGCGGAGGTGGTAGCTGAACGGGTTAAGGAATTAAATCCAGATACTCAAGTACATCCGATTCTTGGCAAGTTAGAGTTTGCTTTTGGGCGCGGTTTGCTGCGGGAGATGGATGTGGCGTTTGGCTGCTTGGATAGCGTCAATGCTAGACGAAAAATCAATAAACGCTGTTACTTTGCTGGTGTTCCTTGGATCGACGGTGGAATTAACCACCAACTGGGAAATGTTGCTCTTTTCGATCCCAGAGTTCCAGAGGCTGCCTGCTATCGTTGCAAAATGGACAAGTCTGCTTGGGCAAGGTTCAACGAAAGCTATTCATGTGGATTTCTAAATGACAGCTATCAGGAAGCAAAGTTAGCAACAACCATTATGACTTCATCTGTTATTGCCGCTTACCAAGTCGAATTGGCTGTGCAATTGTTGTTATTTGGTGAAAGTAATCTTAAACCCGGAACTAAGTTGTTTTTACCTGTTAGTGTGCCAGTTGGTTTTACTACACTAGAATTTACGTTAGATCGAGAATGCCCCGATCATGATTCAATTCCACAAAAAGGCAGTACCTCAACTTTGTCGGTCAAATTTAACAGTACACCTAAACAAGTTGCCCAAGAATTAGATTTAGGGCTTGATTGGAAGTTAGTGCTACCTTTTAATTTCGTCTCTAAGTTTATTTGTCAAACCTGTGGAAACATGGAACCAGTCAGAAAACCTCTCGAAGAAATCAAACAAAGTGAAGCTAAGTGTCCCCACTGTGGAAACTTGATAAGAGAAGCTGTGAAGTATTTTCAAATAACTGCTCAGGTTGAAGATGCGGAGTTGCGATTTAGTGAGTTTGGTTTAGGCGATCGAGAATTGGTTCAGCTTATTGATTCTCGACAGCAGTGTAAAACTGTTGAGATTTTTTATTAACGAAAAATCCTACTCTAAACAGGCAAACTTTTAACCAAAAAAACAGGAGTTTAACTCAAGCATGGAAACAATTACTGTAACGGTCAGGACTATCGATGGACATTTCAAAAAAACAACTGATGTTCCTCTGGATATGCTCATACAAGACTTTAAAGAGCAAGCACAGGAATTGGCTAACTTATCAGCAGTTCCATGCGATTTGATTTTAGAAAAAACCAACAAAATCCTGCGAGGTTCTGACACTTTTCACGGTGCAGGCATTCAATCAGGCTCTTTATTAACTCTCACACCTAACGCTGAAGGAGGTTGTTAAAAACATGGCTATTCGCGAAGATCGGCTTGCTAATGACTATAGAGGTTTACAAAAGCTGTGTGCATTTAACGAGCCAGTCAAAGTTAAGATACTAGAACAAAGAGGGACGCCACCCGAATATTACCGCATCCAACTATCTAACTGTAAGGGGATAGAGATAGTTGTCGGTGAAGCGCCAAAATATCGAACTGAACACATAATTGTCATTAGTAATTTTCCAGCAGACTATCCCGATCCAGGCCAATTACCTGATGTCAGGGCAGAAACTCCACTCTATCATCCAAATGTTTTCAATCATGGAGGTTTTTGCTTCAAAGGTAGTGAGTTTACAACCCTCAGTCACCCTTTAGATGCTCTAGTAAAAAGAGTCATTAGCATGATTCAGTATCAAATTGATAGGTTTGGAGTACCTGCTAACACAGCAGCAACAAATTGGGCTAATAGAAATAAACACTTATTTCCATTAAGTGCCGCGTCAGATGGCGGTGAATCTAAACGAAAGCTGGATTGGAGATAAATTGAGAGGTATTGGGATGTCTATTCGGGATGACCGCTTGGCAAACGACTATCACGCCTTGCAAAAGCTGTGTGCATTTAACGAGCCAGTCAAAGTTAAGATACTAGAACAAAGAGGGACGCCACCCGAATATTACCGCATCCAACTATCTAACTGTAAGGGGATAGAGATAGTTGTCGGTGAAGCGCCAAAATATCGAACTGAACACATAATTGTCATTAGTAATTTTCCAGCAGACTATCCCGATCCAGGCCAATTACCAACCGTCCAGATAGAAAGTCAAATTTTTCATCCCAATGTTTACCACAATGGCTTAATGGATTTTGGAGGTAGTGGATTGGAAAATATCAGCCAGCCTTTAGATGCTCTGGTAAAAAGAGTCATACTTATGATTCAGTACGAAAATCTTAGGTTTGGATTACCTTCTAATGTCAATGCAAGAGATTGGGCTAACAAAAATAAACATTTATTTCCCTTAAGTGATGCTAAACCTAAGCTGAATTGGAGATAAATCGAGAGGTGTTGGGATGTCTATTTGGGATGACCGCATGAAAAACGACTATCGAGCTTTGCAAAAGCTGTGTGTTTTCTATGAACCAGAAAAAATCAAAATCCTTGAAAAACAGGGAGAGCCACCTAATTTTTATCGCCTCCAAATTTCCAATTGTAAAGGAATAGAGGCAGTAGTTGATGGTTCAGTTCAGTATAGAACCGAACACATACTTATCATTAGGAATTTCCCTGTAGATTATCCCGCTCCTGGTTCCTTACCAGATTTTGAGATGGAAACTCTAATTTTTAATCCTCATGTTTTATTGGGTAGAGTTATATCCTTTTTTTGCTTCGACATCGTTCATCTTGATACTCTAGTCAAGCAAGTTTTGGACTTGATTAAATATAAAAAAGATGATTGGGGTAGAGGAAGTCCATGTAACCATGCAGCTAGAAAATGGGCGGAAACAAACAAATATTTGTTTCCTTTAGAATAAAAAAGTTTTATTGTGAAGTGGGATAAAAATTATGGCCAAACTTAAGTGGCGTGATTCTGAGGATGTTTACAAACCAATAAGCCGTCCTCTTAAGGAATTTTTGCAAGAGAAACAAGATCGGATAATTCAGCAAAATCCCATAGGTATCGAAGACCTACACAGACAACTCAGAAATAACAGGATGAGTGTCTTTGTAGAGCGTGAAGCAGAGGCTCAGCTCATCCAGCACCTCAGTATCGATCCTTATAATGAGACAGGAGGGGTACTGGTTGGACAAGCATACTTATGCCCAGATACAAAAAATTATTACACGGAAATTGTTGGGTCAATAGCTGCTCCTTATACAGTTGGTAATCGAGTCCATTTTCAATTTACCCCTGAATGCTGGCAGGCGATTCTAAACAATCAGAAACAAGATTTTCCCGGCACTACAATTGTTGGCTGGTATCATTCCCATCCTGGTCATGGAATTTTTTTATCTGGTACTGACTTAAATACCCAACGATTATGCTTTAAGCAAATTTGGCAAATAGCAGTAGTTTACGATCCCTTACGCCGGGAAATAGGTTATTTTTACGATGCAGACGGGAGAAGAATTGAGGCTATATATCTTCAAGAACTATCCCAAGTTGCTCAATCACAACCGAAACAGCAAAAACTAAACTGGCGACGACCGCCAGAACCACAATTGCCAATAGTACCTACCCGTTTTTCAGCGTCGTTAGACAATAGTCCTACCTCAGACCATGATCCGTTACAGAGCGGCAATCCACCAATTACTGGACAAGCTAAAACAACAGGTCAAAACCAAGATAAATTTATTATGGGGGTAATAATTATAGTAGTTTTAATTGTGTTTTTATTCTACATTTCTACTAGTCTATCTCAATCTTACCCGCAGAAACCACAACCCGCAAAGTTACAACCGCCAGAGCCAAAACCGATAGAGTCGCAACCCGAACAGTAGCAACCCTAGACACAAGAAAAAAAACTATGACTTGGCAAGATTCATTTGAAAACTTAGGCTGGGGGTTAAGAAACCTGTTCGGAGGTGGTGAAACTATCATTGGCCCCAACGAACCTTTACCCCCTACAGATATTCACCTCAGAGACTTAAGAGATTACTCAGGAACAGCTACACTCAACGAGATTACCGATATTTTCAACAGTCCAGGTTCTCAACTTAATAATTCCAGAATCATTAAAAATCCAGATAGATTTGCTTCTGAGCCAGTTGTCAATTTAGGTAAATTCTTAAAAATTGCTGGTGGCAAAGTCAAACCAACTGAAAATATTTGGCTGCAAGAAAAATCCATTTACAAAAATGTAGCTATTATTGGCCCTGCGGGCTCCGGCAAAACAGAAGGGTTAATTATTCCAGGGATTAAAGCTGCTATTGATGCTGGTTTATCTAACATCGTGATTGATGTTAAAGGTGGCTCACTAATCGACACATTAGGAGATTATGCACAGCAAAAAGGCGTGAGAGTTATCTATTGGAGTACGCTTCCCCAAGAAGTTTCCCGAAGTCACAGTATTAACTTACTAGACAACATTAACTCTATACAAGATGCTCAAATCTTAGCTAAATCTTTGTATGGCAATACTGATAATTTAGGAGAAAGCCAGCGCTTTGCCATGAGAGAGATTAGTTGGATGGCGCAGTGGATAATGCTGGTTAAACAGATTTTTGGAAATACTGCAAACCTTACGCATATTTACCAAATTGCCGAGAATCCAGTTGAAACTCTAACACAACTTTTACGGGTTTGTCAGGATGCTAGATTACAAGCCGCCATTCAAGCTCAATTAAGATTAATACAAGATAGTGAAGATGGAGCAAATGCTTTTACTTGGGGGATTCAAGATGCGATCAGCTTTTTTAGTTGGTCAAACTTTCAACAAGTCACAGGACACAGCGATATTTTACTGCGAGATATTCAGCGTCAGCCTACTTTATTAGTGATTGGTGCTGAGCTAGCAGGACGGGATGTTTCTAAAAAAATATCATCGGCTTTAATTGATATTTTAATGACGATTTTTTACGAGCGATGGACTCAAAATGAAGAAAGTCAAGGGATTGTTTTTTGGATTGATGAGTTTCCCAGAATACAGCAACAGATAGATGTTGCCGAGTTTACCAGTGTAGCGCGTTCAGCGAGAGGAAGTATTGTTATTGCTGCTCAAAGTTTAGAGCAAATTACTCCAGAATATCGAGAGCAGGTGATGGAAAATTTCGATACTGTTGTTATTTGTCGGGGTGTGGGTAATGGTGCGGCTGAGTGGCTGAGTAGCCGATTGGGAAATCGCAGCCAAAATTTGACAAGACGGAGACACCACGAACCCAATCCACAAGATGAATTACCTTGGTTGCGAACTCGTTTTGAACGAGAGAGATATGAAAATTGGCGAGAATCTGCCCCTGTACTTGATAGTAGGGAAATTCAATATCCTGTGGGTAATCAGTATGTAGCCGTAGTTCATTCCAGAACTGCTTGTCGCAAACCTTTTTTAGTGGATTATGAAAGAATTTTACAGCCAAGCGGTGAATGGCGACCGATACAAAGAGTTAGATTAAACTGGGAAGAACCTACAGAAAGAGTTCGATTAACTTGGCAAGAAAATACACCTGAACAAAGAAGAATTGCCGGCTCTAATCGCCCCCAATTAAATTGGCGAGATAGCCAAGAACAGGAAACAACAAACCAACAGCCAAGAAACAGATCGCGCCTAAACTGGCGTGACGTTGAAGAGTAAATAAGGAGATATGTTTATGTCAAGAATTAATTGGAGCGAAAAAGCTATCCCAATGAATAACACTAGCGGACTATTCTACAAATTTGGACAAGATGAGAATGGCAATTGGCATATTTTATGTTCTGGGGATGAAAATAGCCTTGAGAATGAAAGTGTTATTTATCACGATCATTATTGGCAAAGTAACGGTCGGTGGTATTGTCAAGGCAGACAAGGTAACACGCATACCATGAATGGAGATGCTTTTATGGAAGGAATTCAAAGACAAAATCAAAGAGGTTCTTTGAATCTAACAGATGAGGAAAAGCAAGAACTCAATTTAACATCTGGAGTTCCCAATCAGTTAACACCTCAACAAGTGAAAAAACTAGGAGACTATAGAGCGCGTCAAGCCTATGGTAATGCAGGGTATGGAGGTCGCGATCGCGGCGTAGAGGTTAGTTCTTATGAATCTGGGATTTTTGAGCGTTTGGTCACGCAGCATCAATCTAGCACTAGCAGTCTTACTTGGCGAGACGCAGAAGAAAATAGACAATCCAAGCCTGAGTCTGGCAAACACACATTAAACTGGCGAGATGCAACACCTGATATGAACTCACCGCAATCTACACAAACTCAATCTCAGTCATCTCAGAAAGTTAGAAAATCTACTCGTAAAATGACTAAATAATTTTATTGATTTGTTAAATATTTTTGTAAGAGAAATGGAAAATTTTGAACCCGGTGTAGTGTGTTGTTGGAGGGGGCATAAGTTTGTTGGAGGTGAGTTCGGAATGAAGTGCCTTACCTGCGGAAAAATTATGACAAATCAATCTTGGGAAGAAAAGGGAAAGTGCTTTAGTGGACATACGAATGCTGTTCCAGCCATAGCCATTAATCCCATGTCATCAAGGAATCCTACACCTCATTTCTTGCCTGAGCATATCTTACCTGAGCAACGTAGAGATGAACTAAGGTGGCAAGACTCACTTCCGGTAAGACCTAGACAACAACTACAATGGCGAGATCCATCTCCAGTTAGACCTAGACGACAACTACAATGGCGGGATGCTAAAACTAAAAAATGGAAGTATATAGCCATTTCAGCCATAAGTTTAGTTGTGCTACTTGTAATTTTTTTTATGTTAAAGAAATAAGAGGTATGAAGAGAAATGGAAACGTTTGAACCAGGAGTTTCATCAAGCTACAATACGCACACTTTCCAAAGAGGTGAACAGGGAATGAAGTGTCTCGCCTGCCATAGAGTTATGACAATGAATGAATGGACAGACAGGCAGCGCTGTTTTTGTCAAAGCACGAATGCTGTTCCGGCTGTAGCTCACTCGGCTCCGCCAACACGCCTTCAAACTAACCGCCGAACAGGAATAAATTCTTCAAATAGAACCTTTAATACTCCTCCCATAGCCCCAATCCCAATAGTAAATCAGCGTAATGAAAACCAAATCACAGGGATAAACTCTTCCAATAGAAGCTCTAATACTATTCCAATAAATTCCTCAACATCAACAGGGGATCGGGTTTCAACTAATAATGTAAATTCTGGATGTTTAATAGGGGTCGGAGCAATTATGTTAATATTAAGTGCTATTGCTTTCCCCTCATTTATCAATCTGGCAAACAAAGCAAAACAATCTGAAGCTAAACAATATTTACAACTTCAATTAAATCCTAAACAAGTTATTACTAGATATTATCAATTAGCCCCATCAAATAGAACAGAAGCAAAAGCCTTACTTAGCGATGCTTTGAAAACAGTATTTAGACAACAAAATCCCAATAGTGACGGAAAGAGTGATTTCTGGGATTCAATAAACCGCGTAGAAACCTATTCTTTTAAAACGGAAACACAATCTTCGAGCAATCATCAGATCGAAGTCTGGCTAAAGTTTTTAAAAAAAGATGGGGAAATAATTTGTGAAAGCAAGAGAGTAGAGGTTATATTCGACTCAAGCAAAAGTCAGTGGTTAATAAATAAGGTATCTGATGTTGACTACAATATTGATTGTGGTGGATAAAATCTTTATATATTGAGCAATCGCTCTCTAATACACAAAGCAATTACTCTATAATCTGATCTAATTCTGGTAAAGTTTCCTCATTCTCGCCAAACCGTTCAAATATGGCGAACTCAGTGGCTGTGGCTTCATCAATCAGTTCTACTAACCGTCGCTGCAAGTAAAAGATATTATTTAAAGTTTGGTCTGGTAATTTGGCTATTATGCCCCAGATATAGAGAAGACAAGACTACATCATACCCAAGAAAGCTGCAACTACCAGGACAGGTGTTTGCACGCTTGCGATCGCACTTCTACTTTTTGAGCGCAACTCCAGTCAATCAACCAACTGTTTTGATAAAACTTCAACAACGTTCGCAGCTAAGCTATTACCCAATTCCCTCGGTTCCAACTTATGCAATCCACCCCCATATACACGCCCCTCACCCATTAGTGCCTCATCATCCATGCGATCGAGCGCCTTCCACACTTCTTTAAGCAATTCTGGCCGATATGAAAGTGCTTTAGCAACAGCGGGTTTAGGATACAGCATCAAATAAACATTGGTAGCCGTCGCCATTGAGTGATTCAGGATAAATCGAAAAGGTCTGCCCCTACCAGTATCCTGACGGCCCATATAAGTGCAGAGGAACGGGGAAGGAGGACGCTTTTCCTGTGAGTACCAAGGAGAGCGATGCTTGCACAGGTAGCGATCGCAAATTCCCTCCCTCACCCCCACCTGCAAATATTCCCAAAGCGACGGATACTTAGCTTTCACCTCCAAAGGGGGCAAATCGCACGATAGCAGAAAAAGCTGGCGATCGAGAATGGGATTTCCCAAGTCATCTGCTTCAATATCATCTACTAATAACAACCGGGGACTAGGCAAAACTGGCTTGAGAAATTCAAAGGGCAATTGGTAAGCAGAAACTTGCTCTGGTGTCAACACAAAAAAATTGTTTGCTCCTGTCGCCAGCCCCCGTTTGATAGTGAATAAGTCCTTAAGTTTCAACGGCTGCTCTTGAGAATTCACACTACCAGACATCAGTCCAAACTTAGTCCACTTAGCTGTACGGCGTAGTGACTCCACCGACACGATCAGCGACATTTTAGATGCTGTCAAACTCCCTCCATAGGTAAACTCAACAGCATGATTAACAGGCGGCAAAGCTTTCTTAAACCAAACCACTGCTGACGTACATAGTGCATCTTCAAACTGCGCGTCAACAGGATCGAAACAGTGAATTCGCAGTAGAGTAACGCGATTTAGCAAGTAATCTTTAATTTGCCGTCCGTAATTCACATCCATAAATCCACTGGGAATCAGCCACCCCGCTAAGCCGCCAACAGCCATACTCGCATCCGCAATGCACAAGAAATGGCAGTAAAGACTAGCCAACTGACTGAGTTTGACTCCCGCTATTTGCTGTGCTAGCTGTTGCAGCCGCAGCTTTTCAACTCGGTTCAAATGATGGTGTCGGACATAGGGGGGATTGCAAATTACTAAGTTAGCTTTTGCGTCGTCAGAGTCAGGGGGTGTTGCCTGGGTAAAGTCAGCGATATTTAGATGTAGCGAAGTGTCACTCCAAAGCTTAATCGCTTCGTTCCCGTAATGGGGGTCAATTTCATAGCCGACTGCTTTAACAATTTGCGATCGCGGAAATTGCTGCAATAATGCCGAGTAAAAAGAACCTGTACCAAAAGCCGGGTCGAGAAAACGAATCTTAATGTCTGACGGCCACAGCATTGAAGCATATTTGAGGATATCTGCTGCCAATACAGGAGGCGTAGCAAACTGACCTAGCTTATTTCGCTGAGCCTGAGTTCTAGCTCCATCCAGTTGCGATTGCCGCAACATTCGTGTCAATTCAGTTTTCGCAGTTACATTCATATCCCAAACAGCCCCAAATCCTCAATCCGATGTTCCCAAACCCAGTCAATTCCTTCAGCAGCTTCGTAACCCAAATAGCCACTGTCAAAGTAACCGCAAAGAAACAAAATAAAACGCACGTTATTGCCGTAGTTGCTCCTCAATTGAGTCATTTTAATAGCTTCTTCCTTGCGTCGCTTATTGGGATTGGTATAGTCACCGGCGGATTTCGCTTCAATCAGTAACGGGAATTCACCAGGACTCGAATTAATTGGCGCGATCGCAACGTCAATAGGGATATTAATTTGTTTGCTGCCGGACTGTAAAACTACCGGGATATTGAGCCGAAACGAGAAAGTCCCAGGCTGCATGGTTTCAAAACTTAATCCGGCTCCTCCTATAACATAGGAATAATCGCGCTGTTCCAACCATTGCTTAATCATAGCAAGCTGCCTTCGTTCTTGAGCGTTACGAACGATCGGGTCAGAAATAGCACCGCAAAGGCGATCGGCAACAATTGTCGCTGCTCTTTGAACTTCAGTCTCCGTTGGCTGCTGTCCGCTTTCTAGCCAAGGAAAAATATCTTTGTCAAGTAGTCGTGCAATAATTTGACTGATTTTTGTTAGTTCAGCATCCAGAGTTGCAATGTCGGCCCGCGGCGGAATTCGTTGTTTCTCTTCCATATTTTTGACCAGGTTTTGCGACACTCCTGCTAAACCGATCAGGCGATCGCGCGCAATTGGCGGCGCTGCCGCCATGCGTAAAATGGGCAAAACCTCTGGATGCTGTCGCAGTAATGCGGATGTGATGTTGGTCAGATTGGCTGTCTCTGCTAAGGCGGATTCAACTTGTTGAGTTGTAGCAATGCGAGTGTCGCGGTAGGCTTTTGGAGCGAACTGCATAAACCAATTGTTATAGAAGTCTACCGACAGGGCAATATCGGGTTTCCACAAGTGTGGTTTGTCGGCATTAACTGGCACTGCACCTCCTCTAATAGCGACCCTCGCCTAAATAGCTTAGATTGCTGGAACGTCTCTGTTGTATTATCCACCAAGCGGTTGCTCTTGAAGCGGATTTAGTTAACTAAACCTGCGCGAAGGGCTCTGACAGCAGCTTGAGTGCGATCGTCACAAGACAATTTGTTGAGGATGTTACGTACATGAGTTTTCACAGTACCAAGGGAAATGTATAGCTGCTTGCAGATTTCCTCATTGCTGCAACCTTCGACAATCAGCGCTATAACCTCTTTTTCTCGTTCTGTTAAAGGGTTTGCCATTAACAACTGACTGTACTCTGGCTCAACTCCATTGATTGACACAGTGGAAGTGGTTGCTGAGTTAACAGCTTCCTTGAAGGGGTTATTCATGCGAGCCAAAACGATTCTAGCAATTGAAGAATCGATCCAGTTTTCGCCAGCATTTGTCTCAACAACAGCTTCCACTAACTTTTCAAAACAGACATCTTTCATGCAGTAAGAGTCGGCTCCCGCTGCAAAAGCTGCCAGCACTGATTCCTCGTTATCCTGCATCGTCAAAATCAACACTTTTGGTTGGTTATTTACGCTTGGGGCTTTGGAAGTTTGTACGTATTCTTTGAATCTTTTTGTCAATTCAATCCCATCTACCAACCCCGGTAGTCCGATATCAACGATCGCTACATCAGGCCGGGTTTTCTCCAGTAAAGTTATCCCTTGTAGACCGTTAGCGGCTTCTCCGATAAATTCGAGTTCTTCGCAGTCTTCTAAAGCTGCTTTGATTCCAGCCCTTGTCAGGTGGTGGTCTTCAATTAAGGCAACGCTAATTTTATTCATGGTTGATTTGTTTAAAAAAGGGACAATTGTACTTCAGGGACAGGCGTGTGTCCAAGGTAGAACGTATGCGCTCTTTTGTATCCAAACAAAACTTTTAGAGCGAGATGGGAAGCCGTACAGTAAATGTGCTGCCTTGGCCCACCGTTGATGTCACGTCAATGCTGCCAGAGTGGGCTTCAACAATCCGGCTTGACAAGTGCAGCCCCAGGCCGCAACCTGCTCTAGCATGGTTTCCGGGGCGGAATCGTTCAAACAGCGAAGCTTGTTCTGAGGCTCTGATGCCGGGGCCGGTGTCTTCTACGGTAATATTTACCCACTTGGCATCTGGACGAACAACGATTTTCACACAACCAACATCGGTGAATTTAATGGCATTTCCCACTAAGTTGGTGATGACTCGGCGGAGTTCGAGGCGATCGCCTTCAATCCGTATTGGTTGCGGGTCAGAGTCGTCGAAAGTTATACCAATTTTCAAAAATCATGCAACAGTAGCTAGGGCTGACAAAATGTAATCCCATCCAGTTATAGATGCTATT
>NZ_JAUBVJ010000117.1:0-20606 GCF_036702785.1 Microcoleus sp. AR_TQ3_B6
GTCCAAAAAGGACGGGCGGGACGCCCATCCCACTTTCAAGAGTGGAAGTTATTTAATTCTCATTCCTTAGTATAAGAGTCCGCTCCAAGTCGGCGAGTTCAATCGCTTCTTCTCAAACGAAGTCCGCCTGCGCCGACTAAAAAATCAAGTATCATATCGTATCATGTCCGATCGATCGCCCATAATACAATTGCCGGGGCCCGTTTGTGAGATTGTCCCTTTTTGGCAAATATTATTGGCTCACGGGCCCCTACAGGAATCAGGGTAATCGACCGGACATGATATCAACTCCACTAGCATCGAAATTGTAAAATCGAGCCAACAGTCAACAGTCAACAGTCAACAGTCAACAGTCAACAGTAATTCCGGTGCAACCGGAATTGATACAGCAGATTCCACGTTGATCAAGTACAGCCGTCAAGCGCTCGCGAGTTGTAGGGAAACGGCACTGCCGTGTCCTCTATCGAAAGCTATGTACCTTACTTAAAAAATGCTGTATCAGTCCTCATAGCCAGGAGTTGAGCTATTAGACAGGGGTTTTCAACCCCTGGCGGACTAATAGACAAAACGCCTGAAATGTGATTAATGAAAAGCACTGGGAAAAGCTTCCCAAACTCGATCGACAAAATCTCTAAGTTGCCGAGAAGCCATCGCACGATCCTTTTTCTCAGAGTCCAGAGACTGCAACTGAGTCAACAGCGAAATTACCTCAGTATCTAAAGCCGCCCGAAACAAACTCCCCGGCCACAGCAAATCAGCACCATCCCGCAAATCCGATAAAGTGTATTCTTGGGACCATTGCGCCGATAAATCCTTCCCTGACCGTAATACAACTAACATTAAAGGGCGCACCCAACAAACTTGACGTGCCTCAACCACTTGGATCACCTCGGAATGCAGGCACGCATCTCCACATTCTAAACTGACAATTTGACCCGGCTTAAAGTTCAAAGCACAATCCATTAATGCTCACACTTAATACAGACATAACAAAGTAGCTAAATAAGTGCTGTATCTCTCCACAGCACCGGAAAACATTATATCATATCATGGACGGTTACACCGTCCGTGATGTTGACGGTTGACGGTTGACGGTTGACTGTTCACTGTCCACCGTCAACCGTCAACCGTGAACTCGAATTTACTATTCCGATGCTAACGGATTTGATATCATAATTCCTTCTTGCTTCTTCCTGACATCCGTTACAGCCGTTACATCCCGTACATCGATCGTTGCCGAACTTCCTTCTTCCTGACATCCGTTACATCCGTTACATCCGTTAAATAATCCGTTGCCGAACTTCCTTCGTCTTCTTAACTTTCATCAAGATTTTTAAGAGCCTTTTCGATCTCTGCCGTCAAGACTCGTGCTTCTTTTTTACCGCCCCCACAATGGGCATAATCCGCCACGGAAATCGCAGAACCGATCGCAATTTTTACGCGAGAACCCCATTGAGGAATGCGGGGGCGATAGCGGATACTCATCGGTACAATTTTCACCCCCAAACCCGGTTTGCTCAACTCTGCTTGAATTGCCAAACGAGCCAATCCAGGCTTAATCGGGTGAACTTCGCCATCCTGAAAAATGCCGCCTTCGGGAAAAATCACCAACATCTCCTTGTGGAGGAGAAGTTCCACCCCGTAACGGAGACTGCTAATTGCTGGATGCTTGATATCCACAGGAAACCCGCCCAAATGTCGGATGAACCAACCTTGCAGTCCTTTCACTTCATCAGCAGTTACCATAAACCGCAAATCGCGTCCAGTCACCATCTGTCCCGTTGAATAGGGCATCATCAGGGCATCCCACCGAGAACGGTGCGTAGGGGCTAAGATGACAGGTCCCTCTTTCGGCAAGTGCTCCTGTCCGGTTATCTCAATCTTGTCAAAATGAAACGGTAGGACAACATAGTGACCTAACGGATAGAGCAAGGAGGTTAACCAAGGAGAAACGCGAGAGGTATTAAATGCTTCCTTGGCAGACATTGGCTTCACTAGAGATGATTTACTGGACTCAACGGCGATCGTGGCGGTGTGCGGCATAGCAATCAAGCTGCTTTATCGAAATCTCAAGTCTAAAGTAAGTTGTTGGACAAACCTTTAGTCTTTGGCTCGGGACAGTTTTGCTATTGGCTTTGTGCCGATCGAGCGATCGTGCCCGCAAGAGATAATCTCTAACAGGTAAAACCTCAGCCAACCGGACAGCACTAATGCAGAGCAGTCAGCCGCCTCGAAAGCTTGAGCGGGCAATTACGGATCTATTATTTCAGTTAAACGGTCAAGTTCGATTAAACATCGCCCAGAAGAGAGTAAAAAATTTTACCTATTAAATTGAACGGCGTGCTTCAAACCAAGAAAGCAACTGATCGCGGCAAACAGACTCCATAATACCGCCGAGTACCTCTAAGCGGTGACACGAATGCGCGCTATCTGGAATATTAGCGACAGTCCGAATCGTGCCTGTTTTCGGGTCATCTGCTCCGTATACCAGCAGACCAATCCGAGCTTGGACGATCGCACCCGCGCACATCGGGCAAGGCTCCAGCGTTACGTAGAGCGTGCATTGGTTGAGATGCCAGTCTTGCAAAACTTGTCCGGCCGCCCGCAGAGCCAAGATTTCAGCGTGAGCAGTCGGATCGCAGTCTCGCTCTCGCCGATTTTGCGCTTCGGCAATCAATTTGCCAGTACCGTCAACAATTGCAGCACCCACGGGTACTTCACCGGCATCACCGGCTGCTTGTGCCAGTTCCACCGCCCTAGTCATCCAGCGTTTGTGAATAAAATAAGAAGTATCACTAATAAGCAACGGCTCAGTTTGGGAATTCACATCATACCTAAGGAATAGAAAAACTTTAAGATTGATAAAGAAAGTTAGATTAGAGGTTAATCGAGTCTCATTTTTAATTATGGATACCACCACGATCACCCCTGAAGTTGTTGAGCTGTTGTGTCGCATTAGCCGGCAAAAGCTCCGCGAACAAGATATCACTCCTTTGGTAGTGTTTCTGACTGCTCTGATTTCCATCCTGCGGGGAGTGATGGTTTGTGACAGGACGATCGCAGCTCAAGAAGAAGAACGGCTGCAAAAGACTCTCAAAGCCTTTGCCAGCGGCGACCGCGAGCGGGTAGAACTAATTCAGCGCCTTGTCAAAGGAATCTCCAAACAGCAGGTTTACTTCAACCCCACGGAATTGCTAACCCTGACAGCTTTGTTCTCAGAATCCGAAAAGCTGTTGCTCATCGGTTCCGGCTACGAAATGTCAGTGGCAGACGGATACCTCGACCTGCGGGAGCAAATGTACTTACAGTCGATCGCAAATCGGCTCGGGCTCGACTCCAGACACATTGCAGTCCTAGACACTTTATTTACTCAAGAAGGAGCCCTCGACTCAGAAGCTTTTGCCGAAGTTAAAGCTTTACTCGATCCGGGCCAATTCGAGTCCCGCGAGCCAGTATTTGGCAAAGCAGCAAAGCACTTGCTGGGTATTTTAGTCCGCAAATAATCCAGCGCATATAAATTTTTGAGAAGTAAAAGTAGTGAGAGAGGAGTTCGAGGATTCGACGCTTTTTCGATTTGAGACGGGACTTGCGCGCTCTCACCCTCAAAAACCGGGTTGTTTAAGCCCTACCAAAAGCGCTGCACGGCGTATGTTCGTGAAAAACCAGGTTTGTGCCTAAGTCCCGCTTTATTTGTTTTGGCAAGAGGATGTCAAGGGTTTACCGATACCTCGAAGACGAAGATCCGCAGGGGATCGGGTCCCAAGTTGTACAGGCTGTGTTCGCCCTCGGGCGGGTTGCGGATCAGGTCTCCTGCCCGAACAGGGAACTCCTCGCCGTTGCGCCACATCACGCCCTGACCCTTGAGGACTAGGTAGAACTCCTCTTCGTCGGCCTGGTGGCGGTGGCGACCTATCGATGACCCCGGAGGAATCTCTGCCAGGTCAATGAAATGGCATAAGCCACTGGACTGCCCCTCGTGGCACAGACGGGCGAAGCGGATCAGACCCTCGCCCCCATGTGCCTGCGTGTCGGAGAGTGGCACCTCGTCCAGGTTGAGCCGATCGAAAAATTGGTCATTTCTGCTGTCAGTGGGTGGAGCATCGGTCATATCCGTCTTTGCCTCTGGATGATGGTACTTCCGTCTTTTTAGAGTAGGGAGAATAAGATTATTAAACAAACTCGAGTTTGTCAAGTTCGATCGACACATTTATGAACCGTCCTGTAAGCTTATATATTCTCCTAGGGCAAGTATTATCCCCCGGGTAAGTCGTACTTGACTTACCCGGCGAGGATTCCCGTCTGCCTAGCTAAAAGCAGTGCACAACCGAAAGATAGAGTGTGCGTCAGTCCTGTAAAATCTAAAAGCGACTTGTCGCTGTCTTGATAGACCCAGCTCGGTCTCAAATCTAAAATTGATTGATTATGCAAATTGAATGGCAAACCGCCAAAACCTACGAAGACATTCTCTATCACAAAAGTGGCGGCACCGCCAAAATTACCATCAATCGACCTCACAAACGAAACGCTTTCCGTCCCAAAACCGTGCAGGAACTCTGCGAAGCCTTTACTGATGCCCGGGAAGACACAAAAATCGGCGTTGTCCTTTTCACCGGTGCCGGGCCTCATACAGACGGCAAATACGCTTTTTGCGCCGGCGGCGACCAAAGCGTCAGGGGTGCGGCGGGATATGTAGACGAAGGTGGCATACCCCGCTTGAACGTGCTCGACTTGCAGAAGTTGATTCGATCGATGCCCAAAGTGGTAATTGCTTTAGTTGCAGGCTACGCAATTGGAGGAGGTCACGTTCTGCACTTAATTTGCGACTTGACGATCGCTGCTGACAATGCTATTTTCGGACAGACCGGCCCAAAAGTCGGCAGTTTCGACGGTGGTTTCGGAGCTAGCTATCTCGCCAGAGTTGTCGGGCAGAAAAAAGCCCGAGAAATTTGGTTCTTGTGTCGCCAGTACAGCGCGCAGCAAGCCCTAGAAATGGGTTTAGTCAACTGCGTCGTGCCCGTCGAACAACTAGAACTAGAAGGGATTCAGTGGGCCCGAGAAATTCTCGAAAAAAGTCCGATCGCGATTCGCTGTTTAAAATCTGCTTTTAATGCCGACTGCGACGGTCAAGCCGGTTTGCAAGAACTGGCGGGAAATGCCACTTTGCTGTACTATATGACCCAGGAAGGCGCCGAAGGCAAACAAGCCTTTTTGGAAAAACGGCAACCTGATTTTAGTCAATATCCTTGGCTGCCATAGCTGGATGGATAAATCAGTTTTTTTATGCGCTCCTATTAAAGTAGATGCTGCTGATTGTTATGAGTTAGTAGAGCCGAATGCACCCGATCGTCCAAAAGTGTCACTATAGATACCAGTTCCCAAAAAGAATGAAACTGCTTTGCCAGATCCAAACCCTGATACTCATCAGTTATTCCCCAATCGAAAATCGAAAATCGAAAATGGTATGAGTGTTTGCTGCCGACTAACTACACCGAGACTGCTGCAGCGGATTTTTCGGTTAACGTTTGGCCTCTAAGCGGGCAGGCATAGGGTTCGGAAAGAGTGACGGCTGCCGACTGCAGCGTCAGAGTCTGTTCTTGCCACAGTCCCAGTTCTTCTATGTTTTCCCAAGATGCCCCAAAAGGCGAAACCGCTAAAGAACAAGCTTTCCAGTGACTTTGAACAGGCCCGCCCAGTAGAGCGCAAACACCCCCGCGTCTCCCCTCAGGGGTATAGTGCCGACAGTGACCACAAGCTGAAGTTAATGAGGTTTGCATACAAGTTCTTAGGGGAATCATTTTCATCTCTAATTCTCCATGGCAGAGCTAACAGGTGTTAGAGCATCCCAGCCTTTATTCTGTATGGGTTGTAGCGATCCCCGAAGCATAAGTGAATTTTATAATTTATTTATAATTTCGTTATATATAGAAACAATTAACTGAGTCTTGGCTCAGGGTCTAAGTGAAAGCACAGAGTTAAGGTTTATAAAGCGGTCAGGGATCAAGAAGAAGTACAAATGCGGAACCAGTAGGAAAGGTTATAAATAAGCGGTATCTCCGGATACCAAAAGCTGTTTAGAGTCTCGGTAAGCAGCATCAGGGACACAGCAGCAAAGAAGTTTTCAAATGAAAAGGAAAAGATAGCTGCAGCCGATCGACATCAGGCGATCGGGTCCCTGTTGCATTGACGCCAAAAATAGCTAATCCTAAAATAGGCAAGTTTTCAAGCTTCTTGTTTATATCTACCAAAATTTTGGGGTGAGAGCCTCGCCCATAAGCGATCGATTTTAATTAATCTTAAGAAACCACTTGAGGATTTGTAGGGCGGCTGTATACTAAGTCAAGGAGGTTAAGCAAGTGTTTAATTTGACGTTGGAATTGAAGTTGAAGCCCACAGTGGCACAAATAGCAGTTTTTGAAGACTGGCTAGAACAGTCCCCGAAGGTGTACAACTATGCATTGAAAGAGCGCAAAGACTGGTACAACTCACGCAAATGTCAAATTAACTCTTACTCCAAAAGCTCCGAGTACATTATTCCTGCTGACGGGCCCTTACCGACCTATTCAAGTCAGTCCAAGGCTTTAACAACATACAGGAAAACCAGCCCCGCACTGCTGCGAGTAAAGGTGGCCCTACTGCAACAAACCAGTTTGAGGTTGGAAAAAAGCTTCGTCACTATGTGGGAGCAAAGCCACGGGTTCCCTCCGTTAAAAAAAAAGGGAGCTTTGAGGTCTTTTAACGAACCGCAGTTGGGTACAACTTTCCATCAAGGCAACCGATTTAAACTGCCTGTAATTGGCTGCATCAAGTTTTGGCAGGCTCGTCCCATCCCCCAGGGCGCAATCGTCAAACCAGCTCGCGCAGTTAGACGGTTTACTGGCTGGTACATAATGTTGACATTGCAATGGGATGTCTCGATTCCCGATACTATTCCTCACAGCAATCCTGTAGGAATTGATATAGGGTTGACTAATTTTGTGGCAACTTCTAAGGGGCGTTTAATTAAAAGAACGACGTTTTTTGCTGAGGCAGAACGCAAGCTTAAATTGCTGCAACAGCGCGTTACTCGAAAAAAAATCGGCTCGAACAACCGGAAAAGAGCTTTGGAAAAAGTCGCTTTGCTGCATGAATACCTGGCAAACAGCCGAAAAGATTGGCATCGCAAGTTGTCACATCAAATCTGCGATAACGCAGGGATAGTGTTTCTCGAAGACCTTAATCCGGTCGGATCCAAAGTGGCGATGTTAGCCCAGCACTGCTTAGATGCTGGGTTTGGGCAATTCTTCAATATATTGGAGCAAACTTGCTTTAAACGCGGTGTATATTTCCAGAAAGTAGACCCCAAAAAGACGAGCTCCATCTGCCCCAATTGCCTTAAGGAAACAGGCAAAAGAGAGTTGTCACAACGAGCCCATTCGTGTCACCATTGCGCCTATACAACCGACAGAGATGTCGCAGCCACACAAGTAGTGCTCAAGCGAGGGCTTGCAGCCGTAGGGCATACCGCCTGTGATGCTTGCGTGCAAGTAAATTCATTGGAATCCCTGCGAAGCAAGAATCCCCACGCCTGATAGCCCGGGAGTGTCAAAATCAAAACATTAAAATCAATTCAGAGGCGGTAGGAGTTTTGCTAATGAGTAAGCGTTCTTCGGTTGAATCCCCAAATCATCAATCCTCTTCAACCCCAATCAAGCCTGCTTTGCAAGCAGTCCTGGGGAGTCTGGATGTAAACCTAGAAGCAGAACTGACAAAATACAGAAGGCACAGGCGGCGGGCCGAACAGTGGGTGTCCCCATCAGTTCGGACCGGCAAGCAAACAGCCACAAGCGAGCAACAGCTAGCCCAAAATTTGCCGCAGGCGGCCCAAGAAACCCAGGAGCCCCTGTCCCTGCCCCTATCCCTTGCCGGCATTCAGGGCGATGCCCCGCTAGCAACTACCAGGGGCGGCACAAAATTATCTAGCAGTGCCAAGGCACCCAACAACTATCTCGAATCAAGCGAAAAACTGATCGAAAGTTTGGACGAGTCAAAAGCCGAGCCTGCGGTCGAACGCAGTTTAGCCGCCAGTCTGTTAACTCCCTTGGGGCTGAGTTCGATGCTGCTGTTTCTGCTGTCTTGCACAGCATTGGGCTACGCAGTCATGCACCCGTCAAGTCTGGCTAAGATTGCCGGGCTGAACCGTTTGGTCGATCGCACCGCACCCTCTCCAAGCGACAGTCCCGCCTCTACTGGCACCTCAGATACCCGCACCAAGGAACTGCCGAAAGCTCCGAATTTGGTATCCAAGGAATTTGTCGAGCTAGATTTGAGCACTCTCAGCAATGTCAAGCCGACAGCCAGCCCGATTCCTTCCCCGTCGCCAAAAGCATCAATCCCGCCCACTCCGGCAGCGCCTCCGGGTCCGGGCCCTGCTGTCCCGATTCCGACAGAAGACGGCAACCCGGCCAGAGGGAGAGAACAAGGACTCAACAATCTCAGCACAGCTTTGCTTCCCAGTCCCCGCCCCAGCGCCGCTCAGCCTGTCCCGACACTGCCGACACTGCCTCCAACACCCTCCCCAGCCCAGCCAGCCACCGCATCCCCGGCGACAGCATCCCCAGCCGCCGCATCCCCAGCCGCCCCATCCCCGCTGGGAAGGCCTGCACGGGCTGCCGACGGTTTCTATTACGTTGTCACCGATTACACCGACGAAAAATCGCTGCAGATCGCCAGGGCCGCAGTTCCCGATGCCTACGTGCGGAATTTCTCAAAGGGTGTCAAGATCCAAATGGGGGCTTTGAACGATGCTGCCTCAGCAGAACGTTTGGTAAAAGAACTCCAAGAAAAAGGGGTGAAGCCACAATACTATCAACCATAAATTAGGCAAAGAGTTCAACGAAATCGCCAAATACTTTGCTAAAATTACTCATAGTTAATCTATACAGGAATCTTTCCTGTGGAAAGTTGCAGAGTTGGGAAAATTAGTTGGAGTCTTAAATAAGTCTAGGCATTGAGACTGTACCCCATCAAACACAACTTTAGGTAGGTCTAAGTATGTTTCCTATCAAAGGATCACTCAGATTAAATAATAGAGAAGCGACTTTGAGGGCGAAACACGCAGGATTGAGACGGGTTGTTTTTAATATGGGATTGAGTCTTCAAACGAGGATGTATAACCGCGTCAAGCTTTCAGACTCGAACGTGATTAACGAACTCAAAAAAGTTTTAACCAATCACGTCAAAAAAAAACGGGGATTTGCTTGGATGAATCAAGTGTCTAGCGGAGTATACCAAAAGGCATTAATTGATTTAAAGGATGCTTTTAATCGGTATCGCTCATCCAAGTGGGCCCATCCCACATTCGCTAGTCGTCGAGAGGGTCAATCATTTACAGTAGATTTGTCAAACCTAAAGGTTGTACTGAATGCGGGGAATACAATTAAGATTCCTACAGTAGGGACATTCCAACGTCATGAACCACTGGAATGTGCTGAAAGTTTCCCAGACTTTTACCCTATCCAAATAAGGAAGTCGTTGGGAAAGTCTCATTCGGCGTTGACGGGGAGCGCAAAGAAGTCCAACAAACCCAAAAATTAGTAGGTATTGACCTAGGAATTAAAGCCTTTGCTACCCTGAGCGAAGCCGAAGGGTCAAAAAATCAAGTTTTTGAGGAACTAAAACCGTTAAAGCAAGCGAAAACCAAGCTAGCAATATTACAAGGTCAAGCTTCAAAACAAGTAAAAGGCTCTAAGAAGCAGCGCCAAACCTACAATAAAATTAGGCTGATTCACTCCGGGATATTTGGCATTCGTAAGGACTTATTACACAAGTTGACAACTCCCAAAGTTAAAAAAAATTAAACTTATTAAGAGTGAAGACTTGAATGTGAAAGGGATGATGGCTAATCATAAACTTGGCTTGGCTATATCTTACCTGGGCTTTGATGAATTCAGGCGGAAACTTGAATATAAGTGCAAGAGCTATGGAGCGAGTTTAGTGCTAGTCGCTCAATGGTTTCCTAGTTCTTTGACTTGATCAAACTGTGGTAACAAACAAGATATGTCACGCTCGTATCAGGACTTATGATTGTCCATCCTGCGGTATGTCGATTGACCCTGATTTAAATGCCAGTATCACCATTTTGAACTGGGAACCCGGGGCGATTGGGGGATAGCCTACTTATCTTGGGATAGCCGACTCCCTCCACTACGTTGGGCCCAACAGCGTTGTCAGTAAACACTAATTTATCTAAAGTAACTTTGGGTAAGTTGAGATAGATTTTATGAAGCAGAATTAAACTGATGATCGGCGAGTAGCTTGGGCCTGCGGCACGAACCCTCCGTTTCGCTTCACCCAACATTTTCTCAGTTTTGATGGGTAACGCTCGCGCCCTACCCATCCTAAAAATAATTATGACGACCTAACTTAGAGGGAATTAAAATTTCACAATTTAAAATTAAAAAGACGATTGATGAGTTTTCATTTTTAGTTTTTAATTGTGATTTCTCTGTGTTAATTCTAAAGTTGAAAATCGGGAGACGGGCATCATGGGATTATTCGATCGCCTTTGGCGAGTGATTAGAGCCAATATTAACAGTTTGGTCGGGGCGGCAGAAGATCCAGAAAAAATTCTGGAACAGGCTGTAATGGATATGCAGGAAGATTTAGTGCAGCTCAGACAAGCTGTGGCAGGGGCGATAGCAGCTCAAAAACGCACCGAACGCCAGTGTTCCCAAGCTGAGTCTACTGCCGCAGAATGGTACCAGCGGGCGCAGCTAGCTTTGCAAAAAGGCGAGGAAAATTTGGCGCGGGAAGCTCTGACGCGCAGGAAATCTTATCAAGAAACGGCAACGGCGATGAAAGCTAGTCTCGGACAGCAGAACGCTGTTGTGACTCAACTTAAAGAAAATATGCGGGCGCTCGAAAGTAAAATTTCCGAGGCAAAATCTAAAAAAGATATGTACATTGCCCGAGCTCGATCGGCCAAAGCCTCGGAAAGGCTTCAAGAAATGATGGGCAATCTCAATACAGGCAGCGCTTTGAGCGCGTTTGAACGGATGGAAGAGAAAGTCATTCAGCTAGAATCTCGCTCCGAAGCAATCGCAGAACTCGGAACTAACGATTTAGAAAAGAAGTTTCTCTCTCTCGAAGGTGCCGAGGATGTCGATAGCGAGTTGGCGGCGATGAAAGCACAAATGCTTCCTGGCAACAATACACCCAAATTGCCGTCGGGCGAGCCGCCTGCATCCTGAACCCCAAACAGCAGAACAATAGTTGGGACGAGCAAAAACTTCTCAACAGGCTAGCTAGAGATGGCTCGAAGCCTGTTGGGGAATTCCCGGATCGAAGTTAAACTCAATATATAGGTGCATGAATAAGCTTGCCTGCATCACTTACTCGATCGCTTTAAACTGGATTTATCTGTCTGCAAAAATTGCCAAAACTAAATCGCACTAAAAATCTGACTTTCGTGAATTTCACAACTGCAGGCTAGCGCCTAAAGCCTGCTTTCCGCCTACATCGTACACCTCACCCTGGAAAAATAGCATTATGGGATTATTTGACCGCATTAGCCGAGTCGTCAAAGCCAATCTTAACGATCTGGTCAATAAAGCTGAAGACCCGGAAAAGATTTTAGAACAGTCCGTTACGGATATGCAGGAAGACTTGGTGCAGTTGCGTCAAGCCGTGGCCAGCGCGATCGCCACTCAAAAGCGCACCCAGACTCAGTACAATCAAGCTGAGTCTCAGTCCAACCAGTGGCAGCAGCGCGCTCAGCTAGCCCTGCAAAAAGGAGACGAGACTTTGGCCCGGGAAGCCCTGGTGCGCAAAAAGTCTCACGCTGAAACGGCGGCTACCCTGAAAGCCAGTCTGGATCAGCAATCGGCTCAGGTGGAAAGTCTCAAGCGCAACTTGATCGGTTTGGAGAGCAAGATTTCCGAAGCTAAGACTAAGAAGGATATGCTCAAGGCGAGGATATCCGCTGCTAAGGCTCAGGAACAGCTCAACAATTCCATTGGCTCCCTGAATACTGGCAGTTCAATGGCAGCTTTCGATCGCATGGAAGAAAAAGTTTTGCAGATAGAAGCTCGCGCGGGAGCTTCGGCAGAACTGGCGGCCGGCGGCAGCAATTTAGAGGAACAGTTCCGCTTGCTCGAAAGCGGCGGTGATATTGACGACGAGTTGGCTCAGATGAAAGCTCAACTTACCGGAGGTTCTGTCTCTCAAGGTCAATTGCCTGCAGCGGGTAAAACTGCAGCTCGCAGCTCGGAGTCGAATCAGGTGATTGACGCTGAGTTGGAAGAGTTGCGATCGGAACTCAATAAAATGTAGTAATCTTTATCAAAATTTACCTATTTCTCCGATCTCCGGTTTGAGAGAATGCTCCGCCGACCTACAGCGCTAGCTTGGGGAGGTCGGAGTTTTTTTAGGAAGCGTTTAGTACACAAAACTTTATTTTTGTCAACTATCTTTATGTTTACTTAAGGAATTTAGTCTTTAAAAAAAGTGATAGAGTAACTTTATTCTTGGCAATTGCGTCGGCCGCGCCCGTTAGCAAGTGCAAATAACTATAAAATATTGCTAATAAGTCATGCCCGTGCCACCTTCTAGAGGCTTTTGTAAAATCAAGTTTTTCCAGGCATTAGCACTGGGTTTTTCAATTGCAGGTATTTGCCCTGCACTGCTAGCAGCTCAAAGTGTTGGCGAGTCGATGGTGGCTGCCGACTCAGGGGTGCGATCGCCAATTTTTAATGATAATTTACCCAGTCAAGAAACAGCACACGCTCGCGATCGGCTTCGTGATTTATACTCGGGTTCAGAATTAGATACATACAGCAAAGAGCCAGAAAACAACATCCCGGAGTTCGATCGATCGACCCAAAGTGAGGCAGAAACTCTCGCTCACTTGCCGAACCGAGGAGAAAACAGACAAGAATTTCCCATTCCCAACCCGCTGCCGCGAAATCTGCCTCCCCTCCCAGAACCCGCGCCCCCAGCGCCCCTGCCCGAACAGCTTTTGCCGCCTGCTGTTCCCGCGCCGCCACAGCTAGCAGAATTGCCTAACATTCCCGGTACGATAAAGGTCGATCGATTTGAAGTAGTTGGCAGCACGGTCTTTGGCAAGCAAGAATTAGAAGCCGCACTCAAAGACTTTGTAGGCAGCCCGCTCACTTTCGCTCAACTGCTGCAAGCTCGTTCTGCTGTGAGCCAACTCTACATCAGCAAAGGTTATCACATCTGGAACCCTGATTGGGCGACAAACGCTCACAGGGTCAGTTGTGAGGATATTAGTGCTAAAAGGCAAGCTAGAAAGTATAAATGTAGTCGGGACTAGGCGACTGAATTCTAACTAAGTCAGAAGCCGATTAGCCGATTCAACGCCAGGCAGCCTGAACGAACAGCGGATGCGGTAAGCTCTGCAACTGCTGCAAGGCGAGCCCAGAAGTCGCAAATATTTCAGCGGAACTGCAAGTGGGTTCTCGTGCGGGTTTTAATTTGCTGTGAGTCAGAGTCAAAGAAGCAAAGGGGAGAGAGATGTCTTGGGGGTGCGATCGCAGTTCACTCTGGGAGTGGGAGCATTTGGCGCTACGGTGAGCAGCAGCCGCCCTGACAGTCAATCGAGTTTAGATTTTAGATTTTAGATTTTAGATTGACTTGCGCGAGATAAATGCTCTTTCTTGAGGATTTTCGAAAATCGATTTGGGATTGATTCCACGGATAAATCACGTGGCGGGTACCACCTTTGAAATTCGCTTGTCAATTTTGGCTCTGGCGGGGTCAATGGCAGTAGGTGCGGTTGTTGGCTCCCAAGAGGCGGATGGTGGCGCGATCCCAGGTGCAGTTGGCGCTACGGTGAGCTTTTGCCGATCGAACAATTCGGTAGAGGCGGCTCGGATACAGTGCGGGGCTAGCGTCAGGATGCTGTGCTGGCCGATAACGGGATTTTTGGTTCAGCCGAGTTGTGGTATCCGATTGTGCGCACCGGCGACAAACAAGGAGTTTTGCAGGTGACGCCGTTTGTGGATTTTGGCAATGTTTGGACAAATAGCGGCCCAAGGGCGACTCTGGAAGCGAATACTTTGCTGTCAGGGGGATTGGGCTTGCGGTGGCAGTACGGCGAGAGCTGGAATGCTCGCGGAGGCGGGGGAATTCCTTCGATCGGTCTTAAGTCGAGCGATCGAAGTTCGCAAGAGCGCGGGCTGTATTTTTCTGTAGAATTCAAACCTTTTTAGGAAAGCATTCCTTTTGCCTTTGGCGGAACTGAGCAATTCCGCTATATAGTAATAAGTATCATTTGGCACTCATCTGTGGCTGCCAAGATTGCTTTTTACTGATAATCTTTAAATTAAACTATGTCTAAGGTGCGGTTGCTGCTTTTAAGTTCTTTTGCTTCCGGTTTTGGGCTTTGCTCAATCATTTTGGCGATGTTTACGCTGATTTCCCGACTGTCGTTTATGTCTTTTTTTACCTTGGTTTTAACTGTGGTATTTTTTGTGATTAATCTACTTTTTGCTTTGCATTATTATACATCGATTACAAAGCTGTTGAGTGTGAGAAGTAAAAGGAAAGCTAGAATTTAGCGGCTGTGAAGCAGAAGCGGACAAAGGCATGGAGAGTTTTTTATGGAATTTAAAGGGAATCCAGGAAAACGCCTCTGGGTTAGGAAAACTATCTAACTGTAAGCCATAATTATTTAAGGTCTAATTATTTAGGAGGTGCGATTGTGGTTATTACTCAAACCAACGCGCCAAATCTTCCAGATGCGATAAAGACTCGCTTTACTCCAGATGAATACCGGGCGATCGAGGAAACTGCCGAAGAACGTCACGAATACTATAACGGAGAGATTATCGCTATCTCAGGAGGTTCAGAAGTCCACAGCGCGATCGGCTGTAACTTGTTAATTTACTTGGATTTTTTGTAGAGAGACACCGATTTTTGCTTGTATAACAGCGATTTGCGGCTTTGGATTCCCGAACATCGGTGTGGAACCTACGCGGATTTGATGGTTGTCAATGGCGAACCAGAATTCAATGGCGATCGCACCGATGAAATTCTCAATCCTTTTCTCGTTGTTGAGATTCTTTCGCCCTCTACGAAAGCCTAGGACCGAGGTGAAAAGTTCAGAAAATATCGCTCTCTTGCTAGTTTTTGTGAATATTTACTGGTTAGTCAAGCTGAACCATATATTGAGCAATATTATAATGGCGGTCGCCAAAATAGCGATGGTTGGCAATGGCAAGTGTGCGATCGGGCGATCGGGCGATCGTCTACGAAATTGTGAATCGAGAACTAATTGATATGGAAAACAGGAGTGCGAAACACGGTTATATTGCCATTATTTTGAGTGCTGCCTTGTTTAACTGCGTATCAACGAGAAAATTAGGCGCGATGTTCGATTTCAGCAGCGCTTTGAAGATGAAATCAGGGAATAAGCGATCGCCCGATATTTCCTTCATGGCAAAAGAACGCCTGTAAGGGCTAGATGAACTCCCGGATTGCTTCCTAGAAGGTGGCCTGGATATTGGCGTAGAAATCCTTTCTCCTAGCAATACAGTGACAGAAATTCACGACAAACTCGTAGAATATTTTGAAAATGGAGCGCGTTTAGTTTGGGTGATTCATCCTAAAGAACAGTATGTGTTAGTTTATCGATCGTTCCAAGAACCCGAGCGCCTCCTCAAATCTACTTATTCCGTAGATGGTGAAGAAATCGTCCCCGCGGCTAAAGCAAAATTTAAGTCTGAGCTATAGTTTTTCATACTAAACCATGATAGAGTTAATGTATCATAAAATCATTAAATACTATGATCGATGTAGTGTTTTAAAAGTGATACCCATGTTAAAAGAATTAAAAACCATTACTCTGGCAATTTTTCTGGTATTAGGAACAGCTAAACAGGGTTCTACTGCCACTCTCCCAATTCCTAATAATCAAGGAGATTATATGGGAAGAGCTTATCATAAGCTGTTGTGCATTTAAATAGAATGTCAACAAACAATTCGCCGTCTTGTGGGGTGGGCGTCTCGCCCGCCCTGAGTATGCAATTTAAATGCGTGACAGCTTACTTATTGGGAAGTAGTAGATCCCGATCCAAATGGGTTAAATTGTCGCATGACAAATTCTTCTTTTGAAGAACTTATGCGTGCTGAAAACCGCACTCCTTTTGAGTTTTTTAATTGGTCTTTAGTTGGTGTCTTAAAACAGGGACAGCGTTTTGAAAGCTTTCCTAGTAATGCTGCTGGTACTTTCAACGATACCAGGGGTTTACCTTGGCTTTTTGTAGGAAAAAGCTACGCTGCTGGTGCAGCGCAAGGTTGTTTCGTTCGCGCTAATAGTCAATTTGTCAAACCAGTATAGAGGTCACCGACTCGCGTACAACCCCAAACGAGTCAACCGCTAGCAAGTTCCACAGCACTCCCGATGGAGCTTGGTTTTGACGAAGGATTTGGATCGATTGTAGTACCAGAAAGCGATACCACAGCATCGGCGTATGGAGGACGCTTAAGGCGATATGACGTTCACATTGCCAAAATGTTTGAAGTCACCCACTTTATGTGTCAACAAGGGAATTTAACACCCGGTATTACTTGGAATTACGCGGCTGGAGGTGGCAGGATTAATATGGGAAGTTTTGAAATAACCTGCCGACTTGCTAATCAAATAGCTAGTGCCTATGGTTTAGGTAAGTCGGAACCTACGAATGTGACTTTTTCGGCTGGTGAAGTCGGTCGCCCCGCTGTCAGAAGTTTCAACATTCCCATCCTAGATATTACAGGTGATAAAGTACCACGCTGGGTGAGTTTTGTGCAGAGATTTCAGCCAGCGAGGAGGTAGGGCGATTACAGGTGATACGCTCTACTGTTACTTACAGCAATGTACCTTAATAAAATAGTTCAGAGGAGTTTATGAAGATAAATGCAAACAAACTGAAACAACTTTACGCAGAAGGCAGAAGAGATTTTCACGGTTGTGACTTAAGTGATGCTGACTTGACAGAAATTGATCTGAGCTTTGCTAATCTAAGTGGTGCAGACTTTAGCAACGCCAACTTGAATAACAGCAACCTGAGCTATACTAATCTAATAAGCGCTAAATTAAGGGGAGCCTCTCTTGAAGAGGCTAATCTGAAATGGTCAGATATTATTTATGCAGACTTGAGAGATGCAAATCTTCAAGGAGCAGACCTAGAGTGGGCTAATCTTAGAAGCGCTAAGCTTACCAATGCTAACTACCAAACAGTAAAAAATATCGAAAGGGCTGATATAACCGATGCTATAGGATTAGGAAAAATCCTTGAAGAAATTGAAGAAAGCGATATGATTCAGTTAAATCTATTTGAAGAATACAGAATTAAGCAGAGCAAGAGAAAATTAAATGTGAACCAAAGTATCAAGAGAGAGAGTTTCCAGCAAAAATATCCACCAGCTTTAGCTTTATTACCAAAGATTTCAAGACATACTAAAATGCAGGCAATTCTGGCAGAAATAGGACAAAAATTAGGCCATAGAGTATGGATTGCTCGAAACGATCACTCAAAGGATTATACTTTCGGAGACTATAGATTCGGGGACGATACTTTCGGGGACTATAGGTTCGGTAAACTTAAAGAATTAACAATGGAAGGATTCCCTGTTGGTGGATTAGAAAAAAAAGTGGAAAAAATTAGTAAATTAATTGATGTAATATGGCTAGATAAAAATGATCAGTTTAAAGTAGTAGCATTATTTGAAATTGAATGCACTACTGCAATTCACTCTGGGCTATTGCGTATGGGTGATTTTGTGGCTAATGTCAAATTAAATCCCGTAACATTTATAGACCCCTATTTTCCAATTTATGTCGTAATTCCTCAACAACGAAAGAAAGAGTTACAAACCCAATTATCTCGACCCATATTTCAATATCTTGAATTGCACAAAAGTTGTAAAGGTATTAATATAGAAGATATAGAGAGGTGTTGGGAAGATATTATCAAGCAGAAAATAAACATTAAGCAAGAAATAAAGCAGAATATTATTGATATTATAGCCTATAGCTTTTAGCAATTTTATCTAGTCTAAAAAAAGTTTTTAAATTTTCTGTGATTGGTCAATCAAAGCCTGGAGTGGTTGATATGGCGGTAATCCATCTAATATTTAAGCATCTGTGCAAATTAAATCTTCTATAACCTATGGGTAATTTCACCCGATCGCAAAGCAATTAAACCACAGAATTACTCTTTTCTATTCTACAACGAGCGCATAAAAGCATTCACCGCATCATATTGGTCTGCCATTCGCGAATAAAACTCGATCGATCGCAAATCCAACTCCGGCAACAGTTCGCTCTTACTCACCAACTCATATCCCGTTGGACGCAAGCAATAAACCGAAATGACACCATCCTCCCAAAACCAAACCTCCTGCACTCCAACCCGACGATAGATTTCCAGCGTATCAATTCCACCACTCGTCACTGTCACCTCGATAGCCAAATCTGGAACTGACTTGCGCGTACCCAAACAATAAGACTCATCTGGTTCCTTCCGCCCGCCCAACTCCTTCATCCCGATAGTTGTACTGCCTCGTCCGTAGAAACGAATGCTTTTCATCCGCATATAAATCTCTAAAAGCTGGCCTAAAGTGTTTCTAGGTTCTTCATGAGCCTCAGATAAAGGAGCCATAATTTCTAAACACCCATCCAAATAAGTTAAACGTGCCCCGGTTCCTGCCAAATCTGCATCCAACTTTTCCAGAGTCTCCCATGTCACGTTTGACAGGAAGGCTGCACCTGTACCCAATCCTGCTTTAGAAATTGCGACAACCATCTGACTTACCTTTTACGAGCATTTTTCCATAATATACGACTTCAAAAAGTTGGAGTCAACAGTCAACTGTTGACTGTTGACTGTTGACTGTTAGCCGATAAAAATATTTTTCCCCAAACAAAAAGCGCCCCTATTTCTAGGAGCGCTTTTTGTCAATCGATAGCTAAAACTTAGCCGTTGATAGAAGGAGCAACCATTGCTACGGGAGTGACTTCGCTAGCAGCCAAGTCGAGAGGGAAGTTGTGAGCGTTGCGCTCGTGCATTACTTCCATACCCAAGTTAGCGCGGTTGATGACATCAGCCCAAGTATTGATGACGCGACCTTGAGAGTCGATAATCGATTGGTTGAAGTTGAAACCGTTCAAGTTGAAAGCCATCGTGGAGATACCCAAAGCGGTAAACCAGATGCCTACTACTGGCCATGCACCTAACAAGAAGTGCAAAGAACGGCTGTTGTTGAAAGAAGCGTATTGGAAAATCAAACGACCGAAGTAGCCGTGGGCTGCAACGATGTTGTAGGTTTCTTCTTCTTGACCGAATTTGTAACCGTAGTTTTGCGATTCGGTTTCGGTTGTTTCACGAACCAAGGAAGATGTTACCAAAGAACCGTGCATGGCGGAGAACAAGCTACCACCGAAGACACCAGCTACTCCCAACATGTGGAACGGGTGCATCAGGATGTTGTGCTCGGCTTGGAACACGATCATGAAGTTGAAGGTGCCGGAGATACCCAAGGGCATACCGTCAGAGAAGGAACCTTGACCGATCGGGTAGATCAAGAATACTGCGGTGGCTGCTGCAACTGGTGCAGAGTAAGCGACGCAGATCCAAGGACGCATACCTAAGCGGTAAGACAGTTCCCATTCACGACCCATGTAGCAGAAAATGCCGATCAGGAAGTGAAATACTACCAATTGGTAGGGGCCGCCGTTGTACAACCACTCATCGAGGGAAGCTGCTTCCCAGATTGGGTAGAAGTGCAAGCCGATCGCGTTTGATGAAGGAACAACAGCACCTGTGATGATGTTGTTACCAAACATTAAGGAACCAGCCACTGGTTCCCGGATGCCGTCGATGTCCACTGGAGGGGCAGCGATGAAGGCGATGATGTAGCAGATGGTAGCAGTTAGCAGGGTGGGAATCATCAAGACGCCGAACCAACCTACATAAATGCGGTTGTCGGTGGATGTTACCCAGTTGCAAAACTGTTCCCACAGATTGGCGCTTTCGCGTTGCTGTAAAGTTGTGGTCATTTGTTTATGATTGCTGTATTTGGTTGTCAATGTTCGGATGATGTTTATATTATTAACTGTCTTGTTAACGTTTGTAAAGGGGTTTAACGACAGTTAAACTGATAGAAGTCATTAGGAAAGCTGATTAAAAGATAGACAGGGGCGAAACAAGCAGCGAGGGCGCGTGAATTGATGCGAAAGAGGATGAAGTCCTATCTTGCACCTGTCGCCACAGTTCTGTTCCGGGCCCGTTATACGCGGGTTCCACAGCGGGTTTATTTCTTGTGGCACCCACAGACTCTCGCGGTTGCCGGCAGTTCCGCTATGCGAGATTAACTCGCCCGTCGCGCCATCCTCCGCACTTGCGGCGAGATCCCTTTCTTTGCGGGTATATATAGTGTTTGGTAGGGGCAATCCAAAGAGTGGTAGCCCGATTCGATGCGGATGCGGCACCTGTCACCGCTGATTGCAATTGCCAAAACAATCTAGAGGCACGGCCCTCGGCCGCCAGTCTCAATAGGACTGAGTGCGTTTTAAACTGAAGTTGGAGCCAGCCATATATTTTTATAAAAATGCTGTAGCAGTT